>CAISYK010000650.1 GCA_903889605.1 uncultured Bacteroidota bacterium | reverse complement strand
GGTTAATTTTAACGGTACAGGATCGCAGACTGTTAATGCGTTCAGCTATAATAATTTAATCCTTGACGGTGTCAGAACAGGTTCAAATAATATAACACTTGCTTCCAGCGGAACAATTGATATAGCCGGAACATTTAGTCATACTGCCGCTTTCGGCAGCGGAGGATATGTTAACACCAGCAGTTCAATAAACTTCAGCGGAGCAAACGGGCAGACAATTTCTGCTTTTAACTATAATAATTTATCATCTTCAAACAATAACAGGGTTTTGGCATCCAGCGGAACTGTGGGTATTGCAGGAGCATTTACACCTGGTTCGGGTACTTATACAATTACCGGAAGTACAGTAAATTTTAATGCCGCCGCTTCTCAAACAATTAATGGTATGACATATAATAACCTTACTATAAGCGGTGCAGGCACAAACTCCAAAACAGCAGCAGCCGATATAACCGTTAACGGCATTCTGAATTTATCCAGCGCCAATGCTTCATCTTCGCAGGGGGCTCTGCATATGGGTGCTGATACGCTCCATATGGGAGCAGCAGCAAGCACTACCGGTATTGGTGATGTAACAGGTATCGTAAAAAGAACTACTATTAATACCGCTACCCTTTATTCTTTTGGAAATCAATATACAACTATTCTTTTTCCAAATATCGGGACTATTCCTACACAAATATGTGTTAGGATAACCTTAACAGCGCCAAGCTGGAAAACGAATGCTGTTTCCAGGCAATATGAAATGTACCAAACTGCCGGCACCGGCACAAAGGCAAATATAAGGTTTCATTATTTAGATGCGGAGCTGAATGGGAATACTGAAAACAATATGGTGATATGGATGAATGTTGGTTTGGGAGCAATGGAACGCGGGCGTATCGCTTATGACCTTACAAATAATTATTATGAAATCGGGGATGTAAATGTTGTTGATTTCACGGCAGTTTTTAATCCTGCAACTCATGGCTTTACAATGGGCAATACTTTAATAACATCAACAGTCTGGAATGGTTCGGTAAGCACAGAATGGGCCTTTCCAGCCAACTGGACTCCTGCAGCTACTCCAATAGAGACTATAAATGTAATTATTCCGGATGCAGACTCCACCACATTCAGCCCAGTGCTTGCTTCAATAGTAAATATGAAAACAATTACCATACGCAACGGAGGAATAGTGAACTCGGTATCGGGTGAGATTGTTACCATTTATGGTGGGCCAAGTGCATGGGATAATCTCGGAACTTTCAATGCCGGTACAAGTACAGTAATATTTACCAATGAAGCTGCTTCTATTGCAGACCCTACAAACTTTTACAATGTAACCATTACCGATACTGCAAGTTTAACACTAGGTACAAATAGTGTAATGCGGATTGGTGGAACACTTTCACTTTCATCCACCGGTGTTTTATACGGCAATTCATATCCTAATACAGTTGAATTTAACGGCAGCAGTCCTCAGGTTATTCCTTACGGCCCAACAGCAATATATAACAATCTTATTTTCAGCGGATCAGGAAGTAAAACAAATTCTGGAACAATTCACATTTCGGGCAGTTTTGAAAATAATTGCAGCGGGGGCGTTACTGCAGGAAACTTTCTATGGCAGACTGAAACTTTTGAGATCGATATGGAAGAAATTTACGGAAGTTATGCTACCACATTCAATAATCTTACCATAAATAATAATGTTGGTTTAGAATTGAGCGGCAGTGTTAATGCCTCTGTAACCGACACATTAACTTTTATTTCGGGTATTATTGCTACCAATGCCAACCGTTTAATAATAGGCAGTGCATGCAGTCCAGGTACTGTTATCGGAGCAGGGACAGGTAAATATGTTTACGGCGATTTAAGGAGGTATGTGCCTAATGCTTCATCACCTACAGTTGTTTATGATATCGGTGATTCCCTGAATTATACACCTGTTTCTGTGACCTTTGCAGGAACGACATCCGGCTGTGGTTATTTAGATGCATCTACAGAGGTTTCAATACCGCCTTTAGCCTCAGCTTTAAGCCAAATAAAATATATTGAATGTAAATGGAGTTTAGTCAACACAGGTATAGGCGGATTTACTTCAGTAGATTTGATCTTTACTTTTGTATCAGGTGATAAAATAGGAATACCCAACACAGATTCTTTAATAGTAAGGAAGTGGAATGGTGCTGCGTGGTCATCTACCATAAACGGCGCGCGAAATTCACTTTCAACAGGATGCACAGACAATACTGCTTTTGGTGATTATTCAGCCGGTATTTATGCAATAGCAGAGGATGCTTGTACACCCGGAGAAGCCATTTGGATGGGAATTACCAGCACCGACTGGAATACAGGGAGCAACTGGTGCGGCGGATCAATACCAACATCATCCGATAATATTTATATATATTCCGATCCTGCAAACCAACCTAATATAGGCTCAGCCGGTGGTGTCTGCAAAAATATTTTAATTGATACAAGTGCTGTTTTAACTATTGGCGGGGCATATAACTTAAATGTTTCGGGCAGCTGGAGCAATAATGGAACTTTTAATGCAGGTGCTGGTACAGTTAATTTTAAAGGCAGTTCAGCTCAAACAATATACGGAGCAACGACTTTTTCGATACTTAAAGTTAATAATAAGGCCGGTGTAACTTTAGAATCTGCTATTACAGCAGCTTCGCTGACAATTGGTAATGATACAGTGCATAGTGTTTTTAATGACGGCGGATACCAGATAACCGGCGGAGCAGGCATATTGACTTTAACAGATTCCAGTACTTTAAAAGTCGGTAATGGAGCTTTGGCTACTGATTTTCCTGCATTTGCAAGCCATACAATTTCATTAGGAACAATTGCTGACTATGGTTCATCGTCAGCGCAGACTATCGCCGCTGTTAATTACAGCAATATTACAAATACAGGAAACGGCGACCGAACATTGGCATCATCAGGAACAATAGGCATTTCAGGAGAATTCACAACAGGCTCAGGAACATATACAATTACAGGAAGCACCATTGATTTTAACGGAACTGCTGCCCAAACGGTGAATGGTATGACCTATAATAATTTGACTATAAGCGGAGCCGGCACCAACAGTAAAGCGGCTGGCGGAGATATAACCATCAACGGCATTCTTAATTTAAGCAGTGTGAATTATTCATCTACAAAAGGTACAATATATATGGGACACGACCCTGATCCTGAATATGTATTATACATGGGAGCTTCTGCTGCTACAATAGGCATAGGTGATGTATCTGGTTATGTAAACCGCACATCATTTGCATTAGGAACTGATTATACCTTCGGCAGCCAATTTACCCTGATGAATTTTACCGTAGGACCCTTACCGGGCTCTGTTACTGTGGAAATTTATTTAACTTCATCAGAGCCTTCCTGGATGACCACAACAAAAGGAATATACCGTTATTATGATGTTACCAGATCAGGAGGTTCGTCTGCCACAAGGTTAAGATTTAATGTTCATTATCTTGACTCTGAACTGCATGGCGCTGCAGAAGATAGTTTAGATTTATTCGATTATCATACATCCCTTTCTGCCGTTCACGATCATGGCCGTACTGATTTCGATACTACTAACAATTGGGTAGGATTTGATAATGTAGGACTTGTGTTTTTGGGTACAACTTTGGCGGATGATCATTTATGGACCCTTGGTACTAATATTACTGGTGATACTTGTACATGGCTTGGCGGGAGTGTTTCAGGAGTAACGGATTGGGAATTACCCGGCAATTGGCAGGGCGGTGTTCCGCGAAGTATTTCGCATGTGATAATTCCGGGCGGCGCAAGTAACTATCCAATTTTGCCTGATGGCAAGACAATAAATTGTATAAATATTAAAAACGGGGCAGTTTTAAATGCTGATATAGGAAGCCCAAGTCTTATTATTGCTGGAAGTACAAATACATGGAAAAATATCGGGACTTTCAATGCCGGCACAAGTACAGTAATTTTTACCAATGCCGCGGCAACTATGGCGGGAACCACTAATTTCTACAATGTTACAGTAATTGACGGCGCCGCTTTATATCCGGCAGAAAATAATATTATGAGAATAGCTGGAACTTTGTCGCTTTCCAGTACAGGTATTTTTTATGCTGCCAATGATACTAATACCATTGAGTATAATGGTGCAGCACAGACAGTCATTTTCCCAAATAATACTACAAACGGCTATTGGAACCTTATCCTCAGCGGAAGCGGTGCTAAGACAATGCCGTCATCAGCTATGAATATATACGGCAATTATACTATGAGCGGCACAGCATCGGCAGCAGCCCTTAATGTTTTGAATACAATTGGAAACTTCAGTATTGGTTCCGGAACTTCTTTTACCACAGGAGCTTTCACAGATTCTATCGGTGGAAATTTCGCCATAAACAGCGGTACATATAACGCAGCAGGAAGCACAATTATACTGAATGGTACTTCAGCCCAAAGCATAAGCGGCGCTTCTGTTTTCTTCAACAACTTAACAATATTGAATACAAGTGCTGCTGTTTCCGCAAATAACGATATAGGCATCAGCGGTAATTTAATTACTGTTTCAGGAAGTTTATTAAATATGTTAACTAATGCGTTAACATTAACAAGTGTAAGTAATTCGGGCATAATAAAAACGCAGAGTTTATCAGCTTCCTCACTGCCCTCAGGTAAAACCTGGGGAGGTACGGTAGAATACAATGCCGCTGGGGGCGGACAAACAATTGCAGGAGGCACTTTTAATATTCTTACCAACAGCAATACTTCAGGAATTAATACTGCAGCAGGGGCAATAGCAGTGAATGGAATACTGACATTGAATACATCATCAACAATTGATATGAGTACTTATGCATTAAGCGGTTCATTAACGGCTGTAAGCGGAAGCGGAACTTTAAAAACACAAAATACTTCATCAGCTCCGATACCATCAGGAAAAACATGGCTTGGGAATGTTTTTTATAACAGCGGTTCAGCGCAAACAATAGTATCAAATAAATATAATAACCTTGACGGCAGCGGGGGAGACAGGACATTGAGCAGTACTGATACTGTTGGGATTGCCGGGGTTTTCACTGTTGGCGCCGGTGTTTATACTATTACTGGCAGTACGGTTGATTTTAACGGAACAGGGCCTCAGAGTATCCCAGCTTTTAATTTTAATAACCTTAGTATTTCAGGCAACAAAGGCGGAGGTGCTGTAACATTAGTGAGCAGCGGTACAATTGGTGTGGCTGCAATATTTTCAGTTACAGCCATTAACACATCATATATTGTAACAGGCAATACATTTAATTATAACGGCACGGCAGCACAAACTGTAAAAACCTTTTTTAATTATAATTTTCTGGTGATAAGCAATACAGGAATCAAAACCGTTTTAACAGGTACAACATTATTTTGTCAGAAAATTTATCTGAATGATACTGCTAAGCTAAAAATAGAAGGAACAAGCAGGTTAAAAGTGCTTGGGTAATGTTTTTTACCGCAAAGACGGAAAGGCGCGAAGGATAAAAAAAAATATTTACTTTACTTTGCTTAGCGTCTTAGCGGTAAAATTTTGTACGCTCTGTCATCCCGAGTTTTTCGCGAGGGATCTTTGTTATTGCTGATGATACCATCATTGATTGACAAGATCCTTCTTCCGTAAAAAGACGGAATCAGGATGACATTTACGATAAGCATGTTTAATGAATTCTCTGTCATCCCGAGCTTTTCGCGGGGTATCTTGTTTTTAATGATGATAATGTCATTAAGAACTCTTTGTCATCCCGAGTTTTTTGTGAGGGATATTGTTATTGTTGGTGATACTGTCATTGATTGACAAGATCCTTCTTCCGCAAAAAGACGGAATCAGGATGACATTGACGATAAGCATTTTGTATGCAATCTCTGTCATCCCTAGCTTTTCGCGGGGGATCTTGTTTTTAATGATGATAATGTCATTAAGAACTCTCTGTCATCCCGAGTTTTTCGCGAGGGATATTGTTATTGTTGGTGATACTGTCATTGATTGACAAGATCCTTCTTCCGTAAAAAGACGGAATCAGGATGACATTTACGATAAGCATGTTTAATGAATTCTCTGTCATCCCGAG
>CAISYK010000649.1 GCA_903889605.1 uncultured Bacteroidota bacterium | reverse complement strand
CGTCATTAACAATTATTTCAAACTCCATTTTGTTTTTATCGATCTTCCGTTTTTGTAAATACAATTCCGTTTCAGTTTTTTTACCTTTCACATCTTTACTTCCAAACACTCCAATATCCATCCAATCGTTAACCGGCACATCTTTCATTTTGCCAATGCTGTCGGCTTTCATTTTTTTGCTTTCAATAGAAAATTTCACCAGATATTTTCCATCCTTTGTTTTTGTATAAGAACATTTTGTTGTCTTATTTTCATACAGTGTTATCGTTTCAAACATATCATTGATGATGTATTTCAAACTGTCGGGAGTTGCAGCATTTAAATAATTTAAAAACTCAATTGAATTGGTATAAGGCGGTTCCTGGTAGGCCGTTTTTTTGATATATTTAGCCATTGCAGTGTTTAAAGAATCTTCACCGATATAATCTTTCAGAGCATACATAACCACACTGCCTTTATTGTAATGAATGTACTGCTGATTTTCAACCAGCATTAACGGACGCTCTTTTTTACCTTCCATAGCTCTGCCCTTCAAATATTGATTCATTTCATATTTTAAAAATTTTTTCATTGCTGTTTTACCATATTCTTTTTCCATTACCATTAAGGCAGAGTACTGTGCCATTGTTTCTGCCATCAAGGTTGAGCCCTGCACATTTCCGCCGATCACCTGGTGCGCCCACCACTGATGGGAAACTTCGTGAGCGGTTACATAAAAAGGATAATCTATAGATTCTGGATCAGCATCATCCACTTTGGCAATAAAACCTATTGCTTCAGAGAAAGGAATAGTATTCGGGAAAGATTGAGCAAACGTGGCATAACGCGGGAATTCTATAATACGAACTTGTTTATGCTGATAAGGACTAAAATTTTTGGTATAATAATCTAATGATTTTTTTATTCCTTTTATCATTCTGTCCAAATTATATTCGTGTCCTTTATTGTAATAAATTTCGATTGCTACATTATTCCATTTATCACGCTTTATTTCGTAACGCGCAGAAAGAAATGCATAAAAATTTAAAATTCTGCAGTCCATTTTATAATGAAAATAATTTCTATCATCCTGCTTCCATTCTTTTATTAAATAACCCGGAGCAATTGCCGTCTGGTCGTTTGATGTGCTTATAGTACATTCAAAATTTATCCAGTCGGCATCGCTGCTGATATAATTGTTCATACGTGCAAGCGAATCATTTACATTTGCCATCCGTTCTTTTTTACCCAAACCGTATTTTTTTCTGGCAGAATCATCACCTAGTTCACTTTGTTCAGAATAGCCAATGCTTGGCAGCATCTTACTATTAAAGAAAGTCCCATTATAAACAATGGCAGTTCCGGCATCAGAATTTTTAAATCCTTTCGGGAAATATTCCAAATTCATGTCAAATGTAATGGAATCACCAGGCTGCAGTGGATTTGAAAGTTTGTAAATCTGAAATCCGTTGTCTTTGTCATCAAGCGAAAGAACAATAGGTTTATTAAATTTTAGTTCGTTTACTTTTATTTCTGTAAATAGATTTATAATTATACTATCAATAAGTTTATTGGTTTTATTTTTCAGGATATAAAAGCCTTTCATTTTAACACCTCGTTGCTGAGGGAAAATGTCAACATTCCAATTGGCAGAAACAATTCGCGGCTGAAGAGTTTTTGAGTACCGTTTATATTTTTTTTCAAAGCCGGCCTGGGCTTCTTCTTGTTTTTTAGAAGAAATATTTTTATTCAAAATATTGGTATTGTAATAAATAAATCCTCCGCTCAATATGAATAATAAAATTCCTAAGGACATAGCCTGCCTTGCTTTACTTGTAAATAAAGGTTTTGCTATGCGCAGCCGGTTTTTAAAACCTTTTTCTTTGCCTCGTACCCAAAGTATATTTGACAGAACAATTAATATAACAGCAAAACTGCTCCAATATATTTTAAAAATTATGAATGAAAAAATAGTATGCCCGTAACCATTCATATCTGAATACGGCATGCGCGGGCCGCCGCTGTTAAACTGCAGCAATGGATTTTTCCATTCCAGTAAATTAAATGCAACAGGCAGTAAAATCAATATCAATACAGCAGAAAAATAACCTATATATCTATTATTGAAAATTACCTGCACAGCCATTGCCAATACGCATATCAATGATAAACCAATTAATTTAAAACCAAATAATTCCTTAATATATTCCAGTATTTCAACGTTATAATAGCCGTTATACATTTGAAGCACCATTCCTGTAAGCATAATAACGAACAGCAAAACAATTTGTACCATAATAAGTGCTGTAAGTTTAGATGCAAAGCTTACCCATGGTTTAAGCGGGCTTGCTCCGATTAATTCATCCACTTTCGCATCGCGCTCACGCCAAACTACAATGCCTGCATAAAATACAATCAGGACAAGCATGAAAAATTGAAATATTCCTCCTCCGACTTGTAAAATCTGATAGGTAACAGGGTATGTAGATGTGCCGTAAATAAGCCCCAGTTGT
>CAISYK010000648.1 GCA_903889605.1 uncultured Bacteroidota bacterium | reverse complement strand
GGAGTATTTTTTTTAGAAAACTCCTTTCAGAATATATATTTCAATTCACTGCAAATTTTAATAATACAACATCATTTGACCCAACTGTTGAAGTGATAATACCATTATCAATAGTTACATTCCCATTATTCCATGCATTTTCAAAATTGCTGTAAGCAGCTGCACCAATTTCTTTCATAACCTCTTTAAGATTCCAAGGAAGTTTGCTTCGGTTAAAAAAACAAACAGCATATTGGTTATCAGCCAATGGTTTATACCAAATTTCATGAATGCCGTCATTCTTAATTCGGTATCCCTGCTTTCCCTTCTCATCCTGATCAATACTTACAGCAATTTTATTAGTTAATATCTTTAGTATTTCAGTATTCGTATTTCTTAAATCATTCCCAGCCATAAGCGGAGCGGCCATCATACACCATAAGCTGAAGTGCGCTCTATTTTCGGCTGAAGTCATTTTACCATTACCAACTTCCAGCATATCCGGATCGTTCCAGGAATCAGGCCCGGCATACTTGTATAAGTCAGCTTGTTTATCAATAATTTCAACAACAGAATTCTGAAAGATAAGATTTAGACAATCAAAGCATGGAATTATATCATCTGTTGTCCGCCACATGTGAGCAAAATCTCCTGCCCATTTCCAGGGCTCCTTTCTGCCCCAATTGCAGACACTAAAAAATATAGGTCTTTCAAGTTCAGTTAATGCTTTTCCCATACGTGCATATGTTTCCTGCGGATCCAAAAATACGGAATGGCACCAATCATATTTTAAAAAGTCAACAGTCCACTCTTCATAAGTTTTGGCATCTATCACTTCGTAATTATAGCTGCCTGGTCTTTCCTGACAAGTTTGTCTTCCCGCACAGGAATAAATACCAAATTTTAAACATTTGTTGTGAATATAATCTGCCAACGCTTTAATCCCGGAAGGAAATTTGATGCTGTCAACAATAATCTTCCCATTTTTATTTCTTGCAATTTGCCAGCAGTCATCTAAAACAATATATTCATATCCGGCATCCTTCATACCATTTGCAGCCATTGCATCTGCTGCTTCTTTTACTATTGCTTCATTTAATCCATCACATTTAAAGTGGTTCCAGCTGTTCCATCCCATTGGAGGGTGGTTTGCAATTGCTTTTTTTGTCTGCGAGAAAATAAAATTATTAAATAATAAAAAACAAAAAAGTAATGCTGTGTTTAATTTAGTTTTCATAATTAATTTTTTATTATTCACTATTTTACTGAACATATCTGTAACAATTTTTTTAATGCCCTCTGTAATAGCCAATAAAATAATCAGTTTTAGCCTAAATTCTTGGAAAAGAAAACAGGCATAACTTTTTTATCAAACCTTGCTGTATATTGACTTCTTATGAAATTTCGAAACAATTGCCGGGTGATATTATTGCTTCCGTGAACTTTTGATCCGTTTTTCTGAACATTAAAGTGTTTCAATATATTATTATTTGCAAAGGTACATTTTGTTGTAATATTCTCACAATTCACTCTGTAAATCAAGAATTACCCGATATTTTTCAATTGTATAATTACAAAGAAATCAATTTTGAAGGAGCAGCATCAAAAAAACTGATAATTAAAACTCTATTAAAAAAGAAGCTTCAAACAGTCAAAGGTATCTTTAAAGAAGTTACATTAGATGTTGAATTAGCCTGCAAAAGCAAAGGACTTTTATTTAACGAAAAGGGGGCTTTTCATACAATGGAATAATTATTCGAAAAGATTTGGAACTTAATTGTAATAATGAATTTAGGAAATGGAGATGTATTTGTTGGTTATGAAGTTAAAATATGCTGAATTTCAATTTGTAAAACTATCTTAATATTATCATGGGAAATACAATTCTTCATAAATCGGAAACCCGCGGCAACTCCAACCACGGCTGGTTAAAAAGCAGACACACATTTAGTTTTGCAGACTATTATAATCAGGAAAGGATGCACTTTGGAGCATTGCGGGTGCTGAATGACGATATTGTGGAAGCCGGAATGGGATTCGGAACTCATCCGCACAACAACATGGAGATTATTTCAATACCTATTGAAGGTGACCTGGAACACAAAGACAGCATGGGCAATACCGCGGTTATAAAACAAGGCGATGTTCAAGTGATGAGTGCAGGCACGGGAATTACTCACAGCGAATACAACAAAAATATTGATAAGCCTGTAAAGTTTCTGCAAATCTGGGTTTTACCTGACAAGATAAATGCATCGCCGCGGTATGGCCAGATCACATTAAACCCTGCCGAACGAAAGAATAAGTTTCAGCAAATTATATCTCCCAATGCTGATGAAACAGGTATGTGGATTCATCAAAACGCGTGGTTTCATTTGGGGAAATTTGACAAAGGAGTAATAACTGAGTATGCTGTTAAAGTGAAAGGAAACGGTTTGTATGCTTTTATTTTGAGCGGCGATGCAACAATCAGCAATCAGAAGTTAAATTCACGAGATGGTTTTGGAATGTGGGATATTGATATAATTTCAATAAAAGCAGACAGTGATGCAGAAATATTATTGATGGAAGTTCCAATGGCTTTTTAGTATGTTTTACATCTAATTCAAAGGTACAGATCATAACAACCTGAAGTAATTGATTACAAAAAGAAGCTGTGGATAATCCCTAACAGTATGTCATCGGAAAAATAATTGGATAGTTATAAATCGGCAATCTATGTTTTGTTTTTTTTTACACCTATCATAAATGATCATTTAAATGAAACTGAAAGGAATATTTACATTGACAAAGTCCTTAAAAGAACAAGAGCAAATGCCGGTTTTGTTTTTAGGACACGGCAGTCCAATGAATGCAATAGAGGAGAATGAATTTGTAACAGGTTTTAGAAATATTGGAAATGAAATTCCAAAGCCAAAAGCAATTTTGGTTATTTCTGCCCATTGGGAAACTAGAGGTACTTTTGTAACTGCCATGGATAAGCTCAGGACTATTCATGATTTCGGAGGCTTTCCGCAAGCATTGTTTGATGTGCAGTATCCTGCACCAGGAAGTCCTGAATTAGCAGGAGAAACTAAAAACATTATCAAAAAAACCACAGTTGGATTGGATGTGAAATGGGGTTTAGATCACGGCGCATGGTCTGTTTTAAAGCATCTATATCCCAAAGCTGATGTGCCTGTTATACAAATGAGTATTGATTACACTCAAGATGCCCAGTACCATTATGATTTAGCAAAAGAAACAGCCTCACTTCGAAAAAAAGGTGTTTTGATTATAGGCAGCGGAAATATTGTCCATAATTTGGCAATGCTGGCTTGGGATAAATTAAATACAGATGGCTATGGTTTTGACTGGGCAATTGAAGCCAATGAGAAAATGAAAAAAATTATTCTGGCAGATGATCATAAATCACTTATTAATTATAAATCGCAGGGAAAAGCATTTGACCTGGCAATTCCGAGCTCTGAACATTATTTACCTTTAATTTATATTCTTGCTTTAAAAGAAAATAACGAAAAAATAACAATCTTTAATGATAAGGCTGTTGCAGGTTCTTTAACAATGACTTCTTTAAAAATTGATAACGCATAAATAACCCTGAACGATCGCGTCATATTGGCCTTATGATATTGATGAAGATTGACCGCAGAATATTACGATAATAAGGCTTAATACATATTAGCTATCACTTGTATATTTTTCTGTTTATAGTGGTCCAGCCAAGATCGGTTGGGTGCGGTAAATAAAGCCTTTATTCTCTATCTGGAACATTTCCGCATTAGGTTTATGAAAAAAAACTATTTATCTTGGACTCCATTTAATTTTCAAAACAGCTGAAAAATATATGAATACATTAACCTATTAATAGTTAAGCGATAGGAATATATGTAACAATAAAAATTCCCGAAAGATAAATTATTATCATGATAAACATTCTAAAACCGCCTTTACATACAGCCCCCCTGCCAAAAGAAAAAATTGACTCAGAATATAAAAGGCTGCGTCTGCAGGTTTTTCTTGGGATCTTTATTGGATATGCAGGGTACTACTTAGTAAGAAAGAATTTTTCCCTTGTAATGCCTGACTTGATCGCACAAGGCTATTCAAAAGGCGAACTGGGGCTAATAGCCTCTGCTGTTTCCATTTCATATGGGATTAGTAAATTTGTAATGGGAGGCATATCCGATAGAAGTAATGCGCGGGCTTTCTTAAGCCTGGGATTAATGCTTTCGGCGGTAACTGTTTTATGTTTCGGGACAATTCCTGTATTAACCTCCTCTGTAACTATCATGTTCATTGTAATGTTTATCAACGGATGGTTTCAGGGGATGGGATGGCCTCCTTCCGGGCGTGTGATGGTTCACTGGTTTTCTACTAAAGAACGCGGAACAAAAATGTCTATATGGAACGTAGCGCATAACGTCGGGGGCGGTCTAATAGGGCCGTTGGCTGTCTTAGCGGTTACAATATTCGGAGGCTGGCAGAGTATATTGTATTTCCCTGCAATGATTGCTGTTCTGCTTGCATTTATAGCTTACTTTCTGATCAGAGATACACCTCAGTCCTGTGGCTTGCCCAATATTGAAGCATATAAAAATGATTTCCCCAAAGATTATGAACAAAGTCATGAGAAAGAATTTTCTGCTAAGGAAATATTTTTTACTCACGTCTTAAAAAACAAGACGCTTTGGTTGATAGCTGTTTCCAATGCAATGATTTATATGGTGCGTTATGGAGTACTGGATTGGGCTCCTACTTATCTCAAAGAAGCCAAAGGTTTTTCCATTAAAGAATCTGGATGGGCATATTTTGCTTATGAATGGGCTGGTATTCCCGGAACCCTCCTTTGCGGATGGATTTCGGATAAAGTATTTTCCGGCCGCCGTGCTCCTGCAATAGTTATTTATATGCTGTTAGTGATGATTGCAATTTTTGTTTACTGGCAAAATCCTGCGGGTCATATTTTAATTGATAATATTGCATTGATCGCCATCGGATTCCTGATATACGGCCCGGTGATGCTTATTGGAGTTCAGGCTTTGGATTTAGTGCCAAAGAAAGCTGCAGGAACGGCTGCAGGTCTTACAGGTTTGTTCGGTTACCTTGGAGGTGCATTATTTGCTGATATTGCTATCGGTTTCCTTGTAGATCATTGGGGATGGGATGCGGCATTCATTCTGCTGATTTCGGCATGTGTTATCGCAATAGTAATTACTTTATTCACCTGGAAAAAAGAAAAATTAAGGTTATTATAAAAAATGTTCGTTAAAGACAAATTGTGAAGCGGGTAAATATAAACTCAAATTTTTAAACTATTTTAAATCAGGTATAAAGAAAAAAGTCTTGCATGAAAATGAAAGGTTCCATGTTGATCTTTGAATTAATAACGACATATTTACAATTGTTAGAAATTCAAACAAACAATAACAAACTGCTGCAAAAATCATTCAATAATAAAATAATTTTCCCTAAATTTATAAAAGTTTAAAAGATTAGACTTAACACGTTACATTAAAAATATTTGCAAATGAAAAAGCTGAAAAAAATTCTTTTTGTTATTCTATCATTGATAATAATACTTGGTATTGCATGGGTCGGGTATTGTTTTTATTTAAAACCTACTTATGAAGGGAAACTGAATATAAAAAACATTCAAAAAGAAACTACTGTATATTTTGATGATTTTGGGATTCCTCATATTTATGCTGATTCTCAGGAAGATGCGATGACAGTTTTGGGATATGTTCAGGCACAAGACCGTTTATGGCAAATGGTATTAATGAGGCGTATTGCTCCAGGTAGATTATCAGAAATGTTTGGTCCGAAATTGTTAAAAACCGATAAGTTTTTTGCGGGTTTGGGAATTAATGAAAATTCAGAAAAAGCCGTTCTCAGATTAGATAAAAATTCAGACACCTACAAACTTGCTATGGCTTATATTGATGGGATAAATCAATATATGGAAGAAGGTAAAACCCCAATAGAATTCAAAATATTAGGTATAAAAAAAGATAAATTTACTTTAAAAGATGTCTATAATATTTTTGGCTATATGTCTTTTAGTTTTGCAATGGCTCCCAAAAATGACCCCCTAATGACTGATATTAGAGATAAGTTAGGCATGGCTTACCTGAAGGACTTTGGACTGGATGGTTCATTGGCTACTACACAAATTAAAAATTTTAACGGCAGAACTATAGAATATTCAGAAATTTCAAAGTCAATAGCCTGTTTACTTGATAATTCACCAGTTCCGCCATTTATTGGAAGCAACAGTTGGGTAATTGCTCCGAAAAAAACTAAAAATGGGAAAGTAATTTTTGCCAACGATCCGCATATTGGTTTTTCTCAGCCCTGCACATGGTATGAAGCCCATATAGTGGTGTCTGATTTTGAAATTTACGGATATTACCTTGCTGGAGTTCCTTTTCCGCTGTTGGCCCATAATCATGAATATGCATATGGATTAACAATGTTCGAAAATGATGATGTCGATTTGTTTCAGGAAAAAGAAAATCCCAACAACAAAAACCAGTACAAAACCATAAATGGATTTAAGGAATACAAAATCCGCAAAGATACCATAAAGGTGAAAGACAGTACAGACGTGGTTTTAGAAGTAAGAGAAACTCAGCATGGACCTGTTATGAATGACTTATTAGAAGGTATTAAAGGGAACAAATCCGTGGCTATGTGCTGGACTTATACTCAACAGCGCAATCAATTATTGGAAGCTCTTTATTCGCTTTCGCATTCTAAAAATCTGGGTGATTTTCGGAAAGGAGTATCGCTGATTGCCGCACCAGGGTTAAACATTATGTATGGTGACGCTAAAGGAAATATCGCCTGGAATACATCCGGAAAATTATATAAATTGGATTCAACGGTCAATCCAAATTTTATTTTAAATGGAAGCAATGGTATCGATGACAAAAAAGAATTTTTGGATTTTTCGAAAAATCCTCATGCCATCAATCCCAGCTGGAATTATATTTACTCTGCTAATAATCAGCCTGAAGCTGTTGATGGTTATTTATATCCCGGATACTATCTTCCGGAAGACAGGGCCAAAAGAATTTCGAATTTATTGGAACCCAAAAATGATTGGACGAAAGAGGATGCTGCTCAAATGATAAATGACAACACTTCATCAGTTGCCGGGGCAGTTGTTGGCAATTTAGTTGCTGCGATTGAACCTGAATCGCTTTCAACTATCGAAAAACAAGCTCTTTCTATCCTCGAAAAATGGAATGATGCTAATGAATTAGTGGATATTGCACCAACAATTTACAATAAATTAATTTACAATTATCTAAAAAACACTTTTGAAGATGAGCTGGGCGAAGCTAATTTCAAAATGCTTTTAAGCACACATATTATAAAGAAAGTTATTGCAGAACAGATCAACAATAAGTACTCGGTTTGGTGGGATGATATAAAAACCGAAAACAAAAAAGAAACCAGAGCTGAAATTATTAATAAATCATTTCATGAAGCTGTCGCAGAGCTTGAAATTCAATTGGGGAATAATGTAAATTCATGGACTTGGAATAGAGTACATTCACTTGAATTTCAGCATCCTTTGGGGAAAGTGGCACTTTTGAGGAAAATTTTTAATGTTGGCCCTTTTAATGTTCCGGGTTCAAATGAAGTTATCAATAATCAAATGTTTGATTTTACCGATAATGGGAAATACATTGTAAAAGCAGGGCCGTCAACGAGAAGAGTTATCGATTTTTCAGATATAGAAAACAGCATAAGTATTTTGCCG
>CAISYK010000647.1 GCA_903889605.1 uncultured Bacteroidota bacterium | reverse complement strand
GGCTCCCGAACCCTCTTCTTCTGGCTCTCAAAACGAAGAGAGCAATAAAAATAAAGATCAGAAACAACGGCTTCGCTTAGGTTTTTTTGGTCTGTAAAGATAATGCACTGCGGTATTGATCGATATGCGGTTTATTGCCTTTGATCTTTGATTATATATTATAGAGTTAGCATTATATTTGTAAATTATTGTCGTAAGTATTCTATCGACACACACACCTTCCATTCAGCATAGATAGGTAGATATAGTGTGTATGTGAACATTTGACTACGGTTTGTTTCAATTTTTTATTGATTTTCATCAATTGATGTTTTTGTGTTTACCTGTAATTTATACGATATATGTCTGTATGTATGTCAAAAATATTGTGTTTCGGGCATTCAAAAGGGGGGTGTTTCAACAAATAGGTATTATAAATTAATTGGCCGGCCAGTATTATCCCATTGTAATGTAGTGTAGTGTAGGTAATTAAATATAGAAATCGAACGTAGTTCCTGATTTCTTCAATACGGTTTTTCCCTTGCATCCGTGCAGAATCGGCAACTTTCATAGTTGCAATATCCTCTGGGGTGTAGAGGTTTTTAAAATGATTTAGTTCCATAGAATACGTATTTGATTGGTTCAATAATTTAATTCTACTCGTTTAAATAGGCAGCAAAACCGAATTCTAAAAGCTCACTCACTGGTCTGCAATCGGTAGAACATATAGAACCATTTTGGTTTTTTGCAACAGATCCACATCCTCCACCACAAGCTAATTGAAGACTACAATCCTTGCATTCGGGAATCGAAACTACATCTCGCATTTCCCATGCATTAGCAAGTTTTTTCTCAAATTTTATTTCAGGATAAAATGTTCCTAATGCTTCATTGGATTTCCCTACAGTTGCAGTACAAGGATATATTTGTCCTGTATAATCGAAAGCCCATTCCGTTTTACATGCAGGACAAGAATCAAATAATGGTTCAGGCAAACTGCCATTTTCAGAAAGAAATTTGGAGATGGAATATGCAGGTTTATAAAATTCTAAAATATGTGGATGCTGCTGAGTAAGCGTATATAAATGTTCATACAAAGAAATTCGACTAAAAAGCTTATTGGCTGCGGATTGACAATGGTGCAACTCATAGTTGCGACCTATTTGCGTTTTGAAATAAGGACTAGAAGTCCAGCCTTTATCAATAGCGAAACGAGCTAATTCAGCAAGGTTAGTAATGTTTTCTTTATCAATTACCATTCTTAAATTAACGGTCAACTTATTGGCAATACAGACATCAACACCTTCCACAATTTTATCAAAAGTTGCGGAGCCTCCTTTTAAAAATCTGCGGGTATTGTGAACTTCGGCTGTTCCATCAAGCGTTATTTGAATTTCACGAATACAACCTTGTTTTAAAATTTCGATATATTCTACAAGTGTGTAACCATTGGTAACAAAGCAAACATCGATTTGAAAATCATTTGCTTGTTGAATTAAATAGCTAATTAACTCTTTTTGTTTTGGTGTATTTAATAATGGTTCTCCTCCAAAAACGGTAATGTATTTTCGTTTCCCTGCAAATTCTTTTTGTATGTAAGAGAAGAATGAATCAATTATTTCGTTAGTTAATAGGCCTTTTGTTGGTGCATATTCATCCTGATAACAATAAGAACAAGCAAAATTACAGCTGTAATTCGGTACAAAGAACAATTGTACTTCATCATCATCACGGCTATCAATGAAATCAAGATATTTGTTTCGAAATAGTTTTTCTTCTTTCTCTTTGTTTGCCAAATAGCCTTTTTCAACCAACTCGTTTGTAAAAGCAGCATTGTCAATTGGTTCGTTATTTTTAACATTATTAATCAGTATAGCATAATCAGGGGTGACGATATCGGCATTGCCTGTTAGAAGATTAACGATAAAGAAATTTTCGGAATTTTTTATCTTTGAAAAGATGTTGTGTTTTGAGAAATACATGTAAGATGGAATTAAAGTAGTACTAAAAAAGAGTGCTGCTATATTCAGCACTCTTTTTAAATGCCATTTTTTTAGTCGTGGCAACCTGCTACGGTTTTTGAAATTTTGGCACAACATTGAGCAACTTTTGCAGTGGCTTCAACTTCTTTTTTTCTGATTAAACTTTTCATAATAAAACATGTTTTAAATTAATAATTGGTAATAAAAACTCTTTGATTATATTAAGAACAACAACCGCAGCTTACTGCTTTTTTTATTGAAGCTATTGTCCAGCTTGAAACCATTACTTTTCCT
>CAISYK010000646.1 GCA_903889605.1 uncultured Bacteroidota bacterium | reverse complement strand
CCTGAAAGCCCGTTACGATAAGGATTACCTTTCAGAAAAAACCAGTGAAGATGTCCTTATCGAAAAACTTTTAAATGGCTCAACGTCATACAGTGACGTTATCGAAAAGCTTAAAGCTATATCCACAAACAATAACGTTTCAGCAGACAATCTAATGCTGAACAGCATTATTTTTAACTATTTAAGTGGCAAAATAAAAATATTAACGGACGTGATTGCATCGGCTGATATTTTTGATAAAACAAGTGATTTTTATAACGAACTTACAAGTAAACACAAAGCTATAACCGCAATTCAGCAAGAAATTTATTCCAATTCATATATTACCGAACACGCACTGTTTGTTAAGAATACGGGATATGATTTATCTTTACAAACGGCTCTTCCTGAACTTTTGATTAATCCATCTTGGCAACCAGATAGTAAAATGATTTATAGTCTTGAAAATATGAAGTCATTCCAGACGCATCCAGACGGTGTTTTAATGTCAGTAGACAGTATGTATGGAGTTTCCAAAAACGCATTTCTATATACCAAGGAAAATTTTGTTGATGGTCAAGAGATAACAGGGAAATTTGCCTTTTATTCAGGCACCTATAAATATAAGTCCTTAACTGGTTTAAGAAATATATACGCATTTAAACTTTATGACTTAAAGAAAATACAGACTGCCGTCAGCACCTTCTATTTTTATCCAAATGTCAGGGAATATGCTAAATCTGCAAAAGCAAAAGCATACTTTAACACTATTCTTCAAAGCTGGAATAACCACGAAAAGAAGGTTGAAATTGCCTCTGACGGGCTTGTATTGGATATCGGGAACTATGATGCCACTAATAACAATCTACCCGTTAAAATCACAACAAAGGCTGGTGCTGTTGTTCCTTTGGCTATCTCCGCTACAATTCCATTTCAACCAGCAGATGTTGATAACTTTGTTCAGCAATACAAAGGCGGGTTGATATTGCCAAGTGCTACGGTTAAAGCCAATGGTGATATTGTGAGTGTTGTATTGACAAATAAGGGTGATAATTACACTGCCACGCTTAGAAATGGCGAGTTCGTACCGCCTGCTGTCCTTAAACGCATCAATGAAATTAAACAGGTACAACTTTTAGAACAACAAAAGATTAACAAGGAAAATCAGCGTAAGAAAATCATTGAACAAACTGGCTTTGATTTTGACGAGTTAACCGCACGGGATATTAAATCAGGTTTGATGTGGGCAAAGGACGGTAATCTGCCTGGAGATAAAATAACGTGGCATGCAGCACGTGATTTTGCTAAGAAATCAAACTATGCTGGCTACACGGACTGGCGTCTTCCAACGAATGACGAGTTAATAACTTTTGTAGAACATTGCACCAGTCATTTGAAATTCGACTATTTCAATTCAATCGGTTTTACGAACTTCCAAAACGGGCGCTACTGGTCAGGAACGTCGGCACGTGATTTGTCAATTGATTCGGCTTATACGGTAGAAATGATAGGTAACTTACGACTGCCTAACGTGAAATACTCTGATAATTATATGTTAATGGTTCGTAAAGCTGAATAACTAATAAAGGTGACCTGACCTTGCATACAACGAATTAAGAGTTTATGCGGTGTGTAGCGTCAGCGGAACCACCGCATAAACTGTTGTTGAACTAAACCGCGTCTACTCTGCTACCATTTGGACTTTTATCTCGGATTTTGACTCT
>CAISYK010000645.1 GCA_903889605.1 uncultured Bacteroidota bacterium | reverse complement strand
GTTCTTTTATCTTATTTTGACTTTGAACAAATATCTGCCCAAGGATTCCTTTTTGTCTGGATAACTCACTCAACAATTTTGTATAGTGCAATTCCAGTTCATCACCACGCTTTGATGTTAAACTTTCCCAGTTATATTCATTTGGAATGGGGAGTTTACGGTCATAAGGCGGTTTTGAGAATTCATCTGCCATTTTTAAGAACAACAGGTATGTAAGTTGCTCCAAGTAATCTCCGTAACCTACTCCAATATCTCTCAGTGGATTACAGAAACTCCATACTTTACTTATTATGATTGAGGTGTTGTTGGATTCGTTACTCATTTTTTAAAATAATTTGGTCTATGTCCTTGAAAAAATTATCCCAGTAAGCAGGATATCTTTTGCTTTTATCCTGTTCTGAGATTTCCTTCATCTTTATCTTCACTCCGAGTGATTTAAGTAAATCAATTTTTGCTTGATATTTTGCATTATTTAAATCATAACTTGCACAGTGAAAATATATTGAATTATCTATATTCTCAAATATTTTATGCAATCGTGCTCTATATGCTAATAGCCACCAAATATGAAACTCACTGGAATCCAAACTGAATCCGATAATATGAAGATTGTGGGTAAAGAAGAAATCCACCCAATTCGGATTCTCTTTTATCTTTAGTTTAGTTTCTTCATCAGTTGCAAATGGTCTAAGATATTGATGGATTCTTCTATAATAATCTCCATAATGTTCGTGTCCAATCATTATGGACGCTGAGGAATATTGATTTGGGTTTTCCTTTTTATATCCATTGTCAATTTCACCATGAATATGCCAAACTACCCCATTTGGACTAAGTTTGTGAAATCTGTTAAGGCTGTATTTAAAGTCTCGATTTGTTCGTTGAACATTCATTACATTAAATTGAGGATTAAGTGTTTGTTCAATGGCATAATCATAATTGGTGGTCAAAAATGATTTCACATTAATATCCACGAGTTTTTTGTAATAACTATTCGGTTTTATCGTACGACAATGGTCTGCAATTTCATTCTTTATTCCTTTTAATACTTCATTGTATTTATTCTTGCTCTTGGCACTATTGAGTTTATTTAGAACGATTTCTTCAAAAGCTAAGGGATAAGGCTTTTCATCTAAATTGATTTTACTATCAATCTTCTTTAAAAGCTGGTCCCATCTATAATTCTTTTCAAGGTTGTTAATGCCATTGCCTAAAAGGATGGCATTATTCCCTTTTTTATATTCAAGGTTATATTTAAAGCTTGCTGTTTTATCAATCATAACTTTTCGTACTTAGTTTCAGCTTTTCTCCTTTCCAATCTTCCCTTTTTTCGCGTGAGTTTGTAGTTGGCTTTTAATTTCTGTTTTTATCCTATTCAACAAGACACTCGCTGGTTCGTCTGTTAGATTTTGTTTTACCAACTTACCTTCAAATCCCTTTTTAATTATACTTAAACGCAATGCTTCTGATTGTAATAAACTTGTTTCAATTATTTCTTCAATCTTATCGCAAATACTTAAACGATTTTCTATTTCTGAAATGATTTTTTTCTGTTCGTGAATACTTGGAAGAGGGACTGGTAACAATCTTACTTTTTGAATTCCAAATGCCGCTTGGGCAGTCGCTTTTTGCCCTTTTCGTAACAATGATTCAATTTGATTGGATTGAAAGTAATAGTATAAATACTTGCTATCAACTTGGCGTGGTTGTATTAAAACAATGTTGGCTGATAAAACATAATCTTGTGGCAAAACAACTCTAACTGGTTGTCCAATCGTCCCAATTTTACCAATAACAAAATCTCCAACTTTTAACTTATACCTTCCC
>CAISYK010000644.1 GCA_903889605.1 uncultured Bacteroidota bacterium | reverse complement strand
ATTAATAAAACAAAAAACAATTGGCATAAATCATGTTCATTTAGGCGTTCCTTTCTCTTAATAAAAAAATGGACTTGCTTTATGCATCAACAGTAATGAACTTTCCTAAAATACAAATTTGTTTGGCAAAGTAAAAGAATATTAATCCTCAAATGGAACTGCGGAAAATACGATGGTTAAAATTCCTTCGGCGGAAAGATATTTCTTTTTAGGTTTTAATACCGTCACTTTTTTAAATGTATCTCTTACCGCAACAACAGTATATGCAGGCTCCCATCGTTTTATCTGTTTAAAAATATTCAAACACTTATAATGAACATCATCAAGTTTATAGGCATTCATTTTTTTATCATAGTATGCCGGAACCCCGTTAAGCATCATCAGCGGAGTTAAATCTTTATAATATACTTTTCCGTTATCCAAAACTTTTATTTGAATATTTATTGTATCAGTAATTTTATTCCCTAAATAAGTCTTTTCAATTTTAATTTTTGAATTGCAGAATTGATTATAATCAAACGGAATAACATAACCGGCAACATTAGGAAATGGCTCTGTAACAATTTTTCTCGGAATTATAATTGGCTGTGCAGTCTTTTTATTTCCTTCCTGAAACTGCTGAAAGCTCATCACAGCCTTTATATATATCGAGTCAGGTTTGAATTTAGAAATTTTAATAGTGCCTCTATTCTCAGCAGGATTTGTTTGAGCAAATGCAAGGTGAGTGATTAAAATAAAAAACAACAACAAAATATATTTATGCATACCCCATCCCTATTCATAATAAAGACAGCTTCTGCGCCGCATTTATCGATTGATAAAAAATACTGTTAAAAAAAATATTACAAATTAAAAAACGATTTTATTTCATCTGCAGTTTTAAATTTTTGATCCACTCTGTTCATTTTTAAATTGCACGTTCCATCCAGATTTTTTATTTCATTGAACTGATCGGGCTTCAACCAGTATAATACACCATTATCGACAGTCCACAATAAATTTTTTGATTTAGGATTAAATGAAAAATTAGTAACAGGATTTTTATTAAAGTCGAATAATGCATTTTTTGCTCGATCAACTAAATATACATCATAGCATATCAATTTTACACCTTTATCATTTGTTATGTTGGCTGAACACGAAACTCCTTTAGGATAAGCTTTTGGATTGTCGCAGTTATAAACACCAAAACTATTAAAGGCAAACATACGCATTACCTTTTCTCCTGTATCCATTTGTTTGAATTGACTCTCCATCTCTTGTTTCCATTTGAGCTCCAACTCTTCCTGTTGTTTTTTCAATGCAGCAAATTTAGATTGATATTCTTCTTCGATTCTTTGCTCATCTCCTTTGCGTTTTTCCAAAACGGCATTGTATTTTGTGAACTTATCCTGAAAAGTTTTCATTGCTGTTTCAAAATTTTTGCCTTCAAACACAGGGTAAACAACCAAGTCAATCTTTTTTGCCGCTTTCTTTAATGTCAATAAATAATTCTCCCCCACCCTATTTCCTTCTTTAATAGTTGCTTCGTCCCATGTAACATCATACATTGCTTTTGTAAACCCTTTATTTTCATTTCCAACTTCAAATAAAACGCCTTTATAAAGAGCTAATTCAGGGTATTCTTTACCATCTACATCCAGATTAAAAGTATAAACGTCTTTTTTAGCTTGTTCAGGTTTTTTAGGTTCAGGAGCAACTTTAGGTAATGCTGCAATCTGCACTTCCTTTTCATTCTTCACATCTGCTTTTTTTATTTCAATATTTTTGTATTCAGGGGCATTTTCAACTTTGTCAATTCCCTTTTTACTTTTAATTGTAACTTCAGTTACATTTGATTTCGACTCAACTTTATCTTTCCCCAAGCATGACCAATTATTTTTAACAGTATCCAGTTTATACAAATTATATTCCGTCCCTTTATAGTCAGACGCCAACTCAACTGTAATAGATTTGTTTTTATCCACATTTACAGGCTTCCCATCCTGATAACCGAGCATTTCCATCATTCCAGCTGATTCGAACTGATATTTGGTTCCGGCACTATCATAAGTCATAGGAATTCCCGACACAAAAAAATCAACCGCATCATGAAACTCACGGTAACGAATTTCCACTTCGCCTTTCAGCAGATGGCCGTTTTCGTCAACAAAAGCATTTTTAGGAATAACAATTTTTGAGCCTGTTTTTAAATCAAGAGCTGCGCCTTTTTCCGCAATTACTTTATAAATTGTATAAGGTATATTCACACCATCCAAAGGAGGGTTTATATAAGGTTTTGCTTCTTTATTTTTATAAAATTCGGCTAAAGCAGAACTATCAGCATTAATAATGGTTACCGGCTGTTTTACTGCTTCATCATTGCCGGCAGGTTTTTTAGTATACATCACTGCCGCAGTAATAACAACAGCTGCACCAACAACCACACTTGATAAAAACCAAGGTTTTTTGTATACAGGCAAGTTAGCTGCAACATGCTGTTTTAAAACCGAGTTAAAATTTTTACCCTTTGTAATCTCTTCAGAGGTAATTTCAGGGCGATTAATGTTTATTTTTCTTTTCATTTTATTTCTAGCTCTTCCTGCCTTGGTTCCGTTTTCACCGGGATAAATTCCGGGAAGGCTTTAGAGCTGTTTAGTTAATATTTTATTTATTT
>CAISYK010000643.1 GCA_903889605.1 uncultured Bacteroidota bacterium | reverse complement strand
CTTCAGCACCTTCCTGATAATTGCAGTGCATTCCAAAAGTTGTTTTTCAGTAATTACCAATGGAGGAGCAAAACGGATAATATCATCGTGGGTTGGTTTTGCCAGCAAACCATTTTTCATCAGCTCAATGCATACATCCCAGGCTTTTTTACCATGATGTTCAGAAATAACCATAGCACAGAATAATCCTTTACCACGGACAGTTTTTACTATTTCAGGATATTCTGATTGGATAGCTTTTAATTCTTTCAATAAAAGCTTGCCTAATCGTTCAGAGTTTTCCGATAATTGTTCTTCTTTTAAAACAGTAAGTGCTGCAATTGCCACTTTACAAGCAATTGGGTTGCCGCCGTATGTTGAACCATGCTGTCCGGGTTTGATGCATAACATAATTTCATCATTTGTCAAAACAGCAGAAACAGGATATGTTCCGCCTGAAAGAGCTTTTCCTAAAATCAAAATATCAGCATGAACGCCTTCGTGATCACAGGCCAAACGCTTTCCTGTTCTGCCCAATCCAGACTGTATTTCATCTGCAATGAACAATACGTTGTTTTGTCTGCATAAGTCATAACATTTTTTCAAATACCCTTCGTCAGGCACAACCACACCAGCTTCGCCTTGTATAGGCTCAATTAAAAATCCGGCAATTGTTTTATCTTTCAGCAGTTCGGCTAAGGCATTAATATCATTGTAAGGCACAGAAATTATTCCCGGAGTGTATGGCCCGAAATTTTTGCGCGCTTCAGGATCATTGCTGGCAGAAAGTATGGTAATTGTGCGTCCATGAAAATTATTTTCGCAAACAATTATCTTTGCATCATTTTCATCGACGCCTTTTTTCTCATATGCCCATTTGCGGGCTAATTTCAATGCGGTTTCAACCCCTTCGGCACCTGTATTCATCGGTAATACTTTATCATATCCAAAATAAGAAGTGATAAATTTTTCGTATTCACCTAATGAATCATTATAAAAAGCCCGTGATGTAAGGGTTAATTTTTGTGCTTGTTCAATTAATGCAGCAACAATTTTCGGGTGCCCATGTCCTTGATTTACCGCACTGTAAGCAGCCAAAAAATCAAAATATCGTTTGCCTTCCACATCCCATACAAAAACCCCTTCGCCTCTTTCAAGTACCACAGGTAAAGGATGATAATTATGAGCTCCGTATTTTTCTTCTAATTCAATGGCTTTTTGTGAGGTAATTTTATTGGTCATAACTGCTTCCATAATAAATTGTTTTGGCTGCAAATTTAACAATTATTTATTAAATCGAAAGCCCATGAAGCGCAGTACCATTTATAACCACTACAATCAAGCACGAGATAAGCCTGTTAATGCTGATTTTCTACTTAAAAAATTTCAAATTGTTATATTTTACCATGTCAATACTTCGTCTGCAATTTTGTTTATCCATACTTTTGCATCTTCAACAGAATTTTGAAATACCCTCAAGGTGCTATTATTTTTAAAGCTGCGAATCATTAATAAAATATCTACAGCTTTTTCTCTATATGCACAGAGGTTCGCATAAGAACCCTCCAATCGATGCAATTTGGTCATTAAATCATGAAACATATCGATCCACGTCTTCTTTCTTACT
>CAISYK010000642.1 GCA_903889605.1 uncultured Bacteroidota bacterium | reverse complement strand
GTTGTTGTTGTAAACGATTGTTCATTTGATAATACGCCTGACATTTTAAAAGAGCTGGCAAAAAAATATTCAAATATGAAAATCGTTACTATTCTGGAAAGCAAAAATCATACACACGGTAAAAAGGTAGCATTAATGCTGGGCATTAAAGGTGCCAAATATGAACATTTATTATTTACAGATGCCGATTGTAAGCCCAACAGTAAAGATTGGCTGAAAAATATGATGCAGCATTTTAACACCGATACAGAAATTGTTCTTGGTTATGGAGCCTATGAAAAACAAGATGGATTTTTAAATAAAATTATCCGTTTTGATACATTTATGACAGCTCTTCAATATTTATCTTTCGCCCTGGCAGGTAAAACATATATGGGAACAGGCAGAAACCTGGCATATAAAAAGTCTTTATTTTTTAGAATGAAGGGATTTGCTTCGCATTATCATATCCCAGCTGGGGATGATGATTTATTTGTAAATGAAGCTGCCGCAAAACATAATTCAAAAATTGAAGTGAGTATTAACAGTCATACGGTTTCGCGTGTTAAGAAAACATTTAAAGATTGGATGCTTCAAAAAGGCAGAAAAGGAAAAACATTCAAACATTATAATTCTGCCAGCAAATCATTATTAATAATGCTCCGTTTCAGTCAGTATTTATTTTTTGCTTCATTTATAACTTTATTAATACTTCAATTTGAACCAATTTTTGTTTTATCACTTTTTACCTTACGATTGTTAATTCAATTTGTTATCTTTAACAAATCAATGAGCTTGCTGGCTGAAAAAGATTTATTAATCTTTTTACCAATTATGGAGTTCATTTTATTACTAATATATCCCATAATCTGGATATCAAACATTTTTACCGCAAAAAATAAATGGGCAAAAACAAATGGATGAATTAGGATTTGACACAAATTTATCGGTCAAGGCTGTTTACGATTATAATTTAATTAAAGCCGCGCTTGAAAAAGGCGATCAGAAAGCTTATGCTGAATTGATGGAACGTTATCGTGATTCAGTATATTTTATGCTTCTCAAAATGGTGAATAATAAGGACGATGCCGATGATCTTACTATTGAAGCATTTGGCAAAGCCTTCAAACGTCTAAACCAATATACACCTACCTACGCTTTTAGTACTTGGTTGTTCAAAATTGCTTCGAACAATTGTATTGATTTTATCCGCCGAAAAAAAATGATCATGTTTTCGATCGACAAAAAATTTGAAAATTACGAAGGCGGCGAAATGAGTATGGATATTAAGGCTGACAGCTTAAATCCTGAAGAGCACATGGTTAAAAAGCAAAAGGTAAAACACATGCGCGATATAGTGGAAAAATTGAAACCTCGTTATAGGATATTAGTGGAGATGCGTTATTTTGATGAACTTTCATACGAAGAAATTGCAGATAAACTGGAATTACCTTTGGGTACAGTTAAAGCACAGTTATTTCGTGCTCGTGAATTTCTTGCAAATATTTTAAAAAACTCTGCAGGTAAAATATAGGTTATTTGCCATTTGCCATTTGTCATTGTTTCATTGCCATTTGTTCATTAGGTATTAGTAAATTGCCTGCTGTAAAATTGTAAAATTAGTTTTCATTATTTGACGTTTATGGATCTTCTGAATACCTCAACATCTGATTTAGACAATGGAATTAGAGGTTCTGCTCTTATCTCCCAATACTTTCCTAACCTTAATGAAATACAGCTGCAGCAATTTGCAGCCTTGCAGAACTTATATGAACACTGGAACCTGCAAATAAATGTAATTTCCCGCAAGGATATTGATCTATTATATGAACGGCATGTACTGCATTCATTAGGAATTGCTAAAGTAATGAACTTTAAACCTAAAACATCTATCATGGATGTTGGCTGCGGGGGCGGATTTCCGGGGATTCCACTGGCAATACTTTTTCCTGAAAGCAATTTCTACCTGGTAGATTCGATTGGTAAAAAAATTAAAGTTGTAAATGAAGTGGCGGCAGCACTGGGCTTAAAAAATTTACAAGCAGAACATAAACGAGCGGAAGAAGTTAAAGAGAAGTTTGAATTCGTAATTAGTCGGGCCGTGACTGAATCCTCTGTATTTTATAGATGGGTGCAAAATAAAATCAGTAAAAAGCAGTTCAATAATTTACCCAACGGCATTTTCTTTTTAAAAGGCGGCGATCTGACAGAAGAATTTCAGGAATTTAAAAAACGTGTTGTATTCTACGATTTAAAGGATTATTTCACTGAAGAATTTTTCGAAACGAAAAAGGTAGTTTATCTGCCGATGTAGCATGCTCTAATTATTCTCTTCAAAATGCAGTACAAACGAATGCCGATAGAAATAGAATCACCTGAGCAATTGGGGTATGATACTATTGAATGTAATCTTGCTGAAAGTTCAGTAAATGATGCCGTATTCAAAGATTTAAAATTAAATATTAACGATCTTATACTTTGCTATGGTCATCATATCGGCAAACCTGAACTGCGCGAACTCATTGCCGCCGAACATAATAATATTTCAATTGATGATATATTGATTACAACCGGAGCAGCATCGGCATTATTCATTGCTGCAACATCATTATTAAGTTCGAAAGATCATTTAATAGTTGTCCGTCCAAACTATGCTGTAAATATTGAAACTCCTAGAGCGATTGGCTGTGAAATTGATTTTATGGATGTAAATTTTGAAAATAATTTTGAAATTGATGTAAAAAAAATTCAATCACTAATAAAACCAAATACAAAATATATCAGCATAACTACCCCTCACAATCCAACAGGAACAGTTATCTCAGAACAAACTCTTTTAGACCTTATTAAATTGGCTGAGTCAAATAATTGTTATTTACTGGTTGATGAAACTTACCGCGATCTGTCCTTAGGTAATAAATTGCCGCTTGCCGCTTCATTATCAGCCAATGTAATCAGTGTATCGTCAGTGTCAAAAGCTTATGGTTTACCAGGTATTAGAATCGGCTGGCTGATTACAAGAAATAAAAAACTTCAGGAATTATTTTTGGCGGCAAAGGAGCAAATATTTTTATGTAATTCGGTGGTAGATGAAGAAATAGCACATCAATTCCTTCAGCAAAAACATTTATTTCTGCCTTCAATTCAAGAAAAGATAAAAAACAATTTTGATTTGGTTAAAATTTGGATGGAACAAAATCCATATTTGGAATGGATTGAACCTCATGGAGGAGTGACTTGTTTCCCAAGAATTAAACAGGAAATTAATATTGATACTGAAATGTTTTACAATATACTATATAACAAGTATAAAACCCTTGTAGGCCCAGGACATTGGTTTGAGATGAGTAAACGCTATTTGCGCATCGGATACGGATGGCCGAGTTCTGAATCTTTGAAAAAAGGATTAAATAATATTTCCTTCGCTTTAAGCGAAACAATTCATTAACATTTTGCCGTTTCCCCCTACTATTTCAAGTAAATTTCTATTTTTGTATTACTTAAAATATATTCAATGGAACAAAAATATTTTGCACATTCAACTGCAGTAATTGATGAAGGGTGTATTATTGGAAAAGGAACAAAAATATGGCACTTTTCACACCTCATGTCAAACTGTATTTTAGGAGAAAACTGCAACCTAGGCCAAAATGTAGTTGTTTCCCCACAAGTTGTATTGGGAAGAAATGTGAAGGTGCAGAATAATGTATCCATATATACTGGTGTAACCTGCGATGATGATGTTTTCCTCGGACCTTCAATGGTTTTCACAAACGTTATTAATCCTCGCAGCGCCATCAACCGCAAAAATGAATATGCAAAAACTCATGTAGGAAAAGGTGCGTCAATCGGAGCTAATGCAACCATAGTATGCGGACATAATATCGGCGAATATGCATTTATAGGTGCAGGATCAGTTGTTACCAAAAATGTTCCGCCTTACTCGCTTTGGGTGGGTAATCCGGCTAAGCAAATGGGATGGATAAGTGAATACGGTCATCGTTTAAAATTTGACAAGAAAAATATTGCTGTTTGTCTGGAAAGCAAAGAAAAGTATAGACTGGAAAATGGAAAAGTAACAAAAATTTAAATAATAAGAAGCTCATCTAGGCCTTCACCAAATGGATGTGCAAAAATAAACCCTGACCGCGGCAGAAGATGAAGAGCAATCAGCAAAAGCAAAAGCTGCTTAATGAAAGGGGGCTGATCCAACACTCATGAAGTTTGGAGAAGCAAATTCTAAAAGTTTGGGAATAGCTAACAAGTTAAAAAATGAATAAAATAAAATTTGCAGTAATCGGTCAGG
>CAISYK010000641.1 GCA_903889605.1 uncultured Bacteroidota bacterium | reverse complement strand
TTATCAATATTGGAATAATACATTTTTAATAATGCGGCACATATTTTTTTATCAGTATCTGCATTATAATCCTTAAAAAATCCTGGGATATTAGATTTTAACTTATCAATATCCTTTTGAACTTCGGTTATATTTTTACCTGAATTTAAAGAATCGATGACACCAATAAAGGCGGATGCAAAATATACTGATTCAATTCCTAAAATAGCTTCAACATAATAATCGCGCTGTTTGTTTAATGTACCAAATTGGCTGTATGCTTTTTCAAAATCACCAAACAGTTTACCATATTTTGCTTTCGCATTATCATCTGTATTTACTTTCAAAAGGAAGTCCTGTTCAAATAATTTTTTTTTGTTTACCGCATCAAGCTTTTTTAAGCCATTAATTTCACCTATCCATTTTTTATAATAATTTCCAGATCCTGCATATTTAGCTGCATACTTAATACGAACAGCATCACTTGTTTTCATATCAGCATCCAAAATTGATAAACGTGTTTCACGGATTTTAACTTTTGCCGGATCCGACTCATTCATAATCATATCAACTGCAAATGAAGATAAGTATTCACTTGTGCGGCCTGGAAAGCCATAAACCATTGTAAAATCATCCTTCTCAACGTCTTTCATTGAAATTGATAAATGATTTTTAGGAGTATAAGGAATATTATCAAGAGAATAATCCGCGGGTTCATTATTTTTATTTACATAAATACGAAACATTGAAAAATCTCCTGTATGCCGAGGCCACATCCAGTTATCTGTATCTCCTCCGAATTTACCAATGGATGAGGGCGGCGCTCCTACCAACCTAATATCACGAAAGGTTTCAGTAATAAACATATAATATTCGTTTCCATAATAAAACGGTCGAATATATGCTCCATAGCGGGTATCTTTAACTGCTTCTTTTTGCAGAACACTAATTACTTCATTAATTTTTTTTTCGCGGGCAGCATCATTCAATGTATCTGAAATATTAGCTAATACCTTTGCAGTCACATCTTCCATACGAATTATTATAGTAGCTGTAAGGCCTGGATTAGGCAATTCCTGAGATTGATTCATTGCCCAAAAGCCGTTAGTCAATAAATCATTTTGTACAGTACTGTGTGCCTGTATCATCCCATAACCGCAATGGTGATTGGTTAACATTAAACCTTTATCAGAAATTATTTCAGCAGTGCAGCCGCCGCCAAACTGCACAACAGCATCTTTTAGGCTTGATTTATTAATGCTGTAAATATCTTCAGCAGATAATTTTAATCCGTTTTTCTGCATATCGGATTCATTTAATTGTTTCAGCAGTAATGGAAGCCACATGCCTTCATCGGCCTTTATAGAGATTACAAATAAAACATTTAAAATTAGAAATGCAGAAAGGATTTTTTTTATCATAATAAAATAAATTTGATGATTTGAAAATTTGAAAACTTGAAAATTAAAACCACGTATTTTCAAATTAATTTATTCCCAAATTGATCTGATTGATTAATTTGTACTAAATATAGTTTTACAAGCGGTGAAATTAATAAATTATTTTTTTATCAGCTTTTTATAATAACTTTTTTCGGGAGTCGCCAATTGCAGCAAATACAAACCTTTTGATAATGTTTTTGCTTCATTACCGAACAATATATTGCAGCTTCCCGCACTCACATTTTTCTGCAGATTAAAAATTTCACGGCCGGCAGCATCAAATAGCTGAACAAAAACTGTTTGTTTTTTATCGGAATAAAAAGTTACTGCAAAATTATCCATAAACGGATTAGGAAATACATTTAATTTATCATTAGTCAACTCATGTTTCACAATACCTGTGAGAATATTATTGGCTGTGCAGAAATTTGGGATTCCAAAACCTTTAATTGTATCAGGATTATTAAACTGACTGGAGCTTTGTTCAATAGCATAAATTATCTGCATATTAGTTGCAGTTGGATTAGCCTGCCATAAACAAGCAACAGCACCAGCGGTTATAGGGGAAGAAAATGATGTTCCGTTTTCCATTGAGATACCGCCGCCATTGACTGCAACCACTGCCTGAACTCCTCTGGCAACCGTATTTGGTTTTATACGGCCATCAAAAGTTGGTCCGCGCGAACTAAAATTTCCGATGTACCCTGTCGAATCTACAGCACCAACAGTTAAGATACTGTCAGCATCGCCGGGAGCCGTAATTTTATACCAAGGGAAACCTGCTGAATTTCCGGCACTGCATACTACCAAGATTCCTTTATCTGCAGCCCAATCAGCGGCTTTAGTAACAATCGTGGTTTTTCCATTCATGTCGGAATAAGAATGATTATCTAACGAATTATCAAAATAATTATAACCAAGTGAGGAATTAATTATATCCGCTCCCACACTATCAGCAAACTCTGCTCCTATAAGCCAATTAATTTCTTCGGAAATACTCTCAGCAGCTGCATTTTCAGTACGAAGAAGCCAATATTCAGCCTTCGGCGCTGTGCCGACAAGCTGTCCTGGAAGATTGCCTCCCATACATGAAAGCACATTCATTCCATGCGGATAATCTTCATACACCATTGTATCTCCGGTAACAAAATCGCGGGTTCCCAGTATCTGGTGGTTACTGCGTAAGCTGTCAAAAGCAGGCAGGATATTTGCATCTAAAAAACCCGCATCTAAAACAGCTATTGTCATTCCTTGTCCCATGTATCCTAAATTATGCATGCAGTCGGCACCAATTTGATTTGCCTGACTCCATGAAAATCCATAATCCAATACATTCGACGCTGGTGAACGTCCTGACTTTTCAGAAGAAACAGCCATAGTACCGCTTTCCGATTCAAATTTAGAAGGAACTTTTTCACTTTTTGATTCTTCAATTATTTTCACATTCTTAACATATGTCAGCAATCTTATTGAATTGATTTTATTGGAGTCGGGAGATGAAACTAATATCGCGTTAAACCATTTTGATTGATTAATAATAGTCATACCCATTGCTTTTATTTCACTAACATAACTTGGATTTACGGGTAAATCGCTGCTGCTTATAAGTATATTTTGTTTGTTTCTGCGGTCAATCGCTTTTTGTGATAAATATGCAGAAGGATTTTTCAGGGAAAAAGGATTTCCATCCTTATTATTAAATTGTATCCAGTATTTATAAGACTCGGTTTGAGCGAAAACAAACTGAGAAAAAATGGATAGTATGATAAGTATAATAAAATTTTTCATGTTATTTTTGAATCAATTTGATTTGATTATAATCCACCACTAACAAGGTTTTAAACAATGTTAGTGGTATTAAAGCTGTAAATAATTGTATTAATGGATTTCAATTTTTTTCTCTTCCGAATTACAAAGGTTAAAAATCCAAGCAGGATATGATAAAGAAATTCAGCGCTCAATAATACCGCCGCCTACTAAATCATCTCCTTCATAAAACACCGCTGATTGCCCAGGAGCAACTGCAGATACCGGAGTGTGAAATAATACATTTAATTTACCATTAATTTGTGAAATAGAAGCCATCGCTCCCGGATCTTTGTATCGTATTTTGGTTAATGCTTCGTAATTGTCAGGCAGCTGTGCATATTTAATCAAATTGATTTTTCCAACAATCATTTCCTGCAGATCCAGATCCTCTTTTGTTCCAAGTACAACAGTATTTGTCTCAGGCAATATTTCTACCACATACAATGGCTGACCAACAGCTATTTCCAAACCTTTACGCTGTCCTATAGTATAAAAAGGAAAACCTTTGTGCTTCCCTAATACTTTACCTTCCCTATCAACAAAATTTCCTCCGTCAACAAGCTTATCCAGACCGTCAACCTTACGTTTCAAAAATCCGCGGTAATCATTATCAGGAACAAAACAAATTTCATAACTTTCGCTTTTAGCAGCCAAATCAACATAACCATTATCAACTGCCATTTGCTTAATTTCTGATTTGCGGTAATTTTGTAAAGGGAAAATGGTACGTTTCAAACTTTCCTGTGTTAAGCCCCACAATACATATGATTGATCTTTTGTTTGATCTAAACCTTTTGAAATTACATAACGATTATTTTCTTCTCGGATACGTGCATAATGGCCGGTGGCAATAAATTCACAATCCAGCATATCTGCGCGTTTTAATAGGGCAGCCCATTTAATATGGGTATTGCATAAAACACATGGATTTGGTGTTCGTCCAGCTAAATATTCTTTTACAAAATTATCAATAACATGTTCATCGAATTCATTTCTCAAATCAAGTATTAAATGCGGAAATCCCAGGTTTACAGCCAATAAACGGGCATCATTAATTGAATCCAAACTGCAGCAGCCTGTTTCTTTACTGGAACCTCCGGACGATGCATAATCCCAGGTTTTCATGGTAATCCCAACAACATCCCACCCTTGCTCATGAAGCAATAAAGCAGCAATTGAACTATCAATTCCACCGCTCATTGCCAATAATACTTTGCCTTTTTTACTCATTTGAGAGGTTACAGATAACTTATATATACGAATTTACGAATCTTTGTTGGTTATACTGACTGCAATATGAAGATTTTGCTCAAATTGCCTGCCGTTAAAATGAAGGAATGGAAGATTTGTTGAATTTTAATATGTCGAATTTTTATTTGGGTTCGGATCCGTCTTTAAAAGGATCTTTTATATCATTTTGTTCATATTGTTTTCGGGCTTTCTCCTCTTCCTCTTTATTAATAATGTTCAACTCACTTTTATCGTTAGTGACACCATTTACATAAAGCACTGTTTTCTTAAGCGTTCCATCCTGATTATAAAACTTCCATGAACCATCTTTTAAATCATTTTTATAATAACCTTCGGCATTAACTTTTCCGTTGGAAAAATAAAAAGTAGTTTTACCTTCGGCTTTATCTATAATAGTTTGCCCCTTGTATTTTATTGTCCCGCTCTCAAAATATTTTGTGCAGTTACCATTCGGACGGCCGTTTAAAAACATTTTATCTTCTGATATCTGGCCGTTGGGATAATAAACTTTACAGCTTCCGTTTTTTGCTCCGTCTGAATACAATTCAACAGACAATAACAGGCCCGCATCATTATAAAATTTCCATATACTATCTTTTTTCTGGTCGATATATTTTCCCTCACCTGCAATTTTCCCGTTAATATTAAAATGCTGAGTACGTGCAATTTTTCCATTTCCCGAAAAAAAAGTGATAGCCTTTGGGGTTCCTATACTTGAATAATAAATAAACTTTCCTTCAGGAATATTGTCAGCAAAATTTCCGTCATATATTTTCTTTTTATTTTCATCATATTTTATCCAATGACCTTGCTTTTTACCAGCCATATCGGTTACATTAGGCGCATCCTGAGCCCTTACCTGTGTAATAAAAAACAAAACACTTATGGCAAAAAATAAAGTTTTTGTTAATTTGTTCATGATAATAGTTTAATACTGTAACGATAAAAAATGTAATAGATACCAATTTACAGGTAAATAGTTTTTTAGTATTACAAAAGTACAAAAATTAGTTGTTAGGAGTTTCCAAACAATGATATTACAAAACGGTTAGATAAGCACAAATTTAAGGCAAAAGACTAACCTTTTTAAAGCGATTTATTGCTTTTAAAACATCATTTAAACTTATACAATCCAAAGCTTCCCTTATATATTCAGTTCTATAAAAGGCTTTTTCTAATTGAGGAGATACAATTTTTTCCATAATATTATATGGGTAAATCTCAACTGCGCTCGTGCATGTAAATAAAGTAACAATTGGAATTTTCAAAGCCAAAGCGATATGCATACCTAATGTATCCCCTGAAATTACTAATGAAACGTTTCCAATATCCTGCAGATAATCCTTCAAATTAGGGCGTTCTTTGAAAAATACAACCTCGTAACCATCATGTATTAAATGTTCAGCCAATTGCGGAAACTGATTCCATATTTTTGTAGGCCATCTGCTGCCTGCCCTGTCTTCAATTCCAATAACATTAGGATTACTGCGGGAATAAACATCCTCCCTAATTAAATATTTTTCACCTTTAAATTCAGCACCAAGCATCCTGAATAATATTTCCTGAAAAGAAAATGTATTCTGCCATTTCAATTCATCAGCTCTTATTTTTCCTAAACGTGATGACAATCCCATGTCGAACCATTCCTGAGAGTTATCTGTGTATACAACCTTATCTCCATTAACATAAGCTCCGAATAATTCCTTATTCTTAATTTTTGAAGCTAAAGCAGCACATTTATAATCATCATCTAATGAAATCACCAAATCGAAAGAATCCTGAAAAATACCGGATTGTTCTACATCATCAATCGAAATAACTTTTTGAAGATTAGCCTGCTTAAAAGGTAAAATAGAAATATTATGTTTGGCAGTTATCCAGGTAATTTGATCGTTTGCAAACAGATGCAGCAGCACTGTTGTTCTAACAACATCACCTGTGGCACCAATTTTAATTATTACAATTTTTTTTGACATCAATACATTCTATTTTAATAAACTTTTAATAAACAGCCCTAAATTGGTATAACCTAAATCCTTTGTATAATTTT
>CAISYK010000640.1 GCA_903889605.1 uncultured Bacteroidota bacterium | reverse complement strand
TCTATTTATCTATACACCTAAGGTAATGAAAGTAAATATTGTTGATTTTTATAATTCGAGAGTCTACTGAAGGACTATTGATCTATGCAGTATATTTAAAGTCGACTTTAATAATTCCTAAAACTCTTCTTTCAGCAATAAAAACGAACCGATTTTAGTATGTTTATCAGTTGGCGTAGACTTTTTCTTGTAAATAATCCGGTAAGTGTAAACACCCTCAGACACTAGCTTATCCCGAACTTTTCCATCCCAACCTTTGTGTATGTCGCTTGATTCAAAAATAACCTCCCCCCAGCGGTTGAAAATATACATTTTGAATTCTATCAAACTGTTTCCATAAGCCATGAATACATCATTAATGTTGTCGCTGTTTGGGGTAAAGGCGTCAGGTACATAAATAGTTTCAATATCCGTTACGGTAACTTCCATCCTCATGCTGTCTAGGCAGCCAGGTCCATATATTGCATACAGCGTGATATTATATAAGCCAGGAGCATCATAAACTACGTTAGTATTGAAATTGGTGGAATCTATTATTCCGTTTCCGAGATCCCAAACCCATGAATTATAGTTTACGCTGAAATTATCCAATGAAATTTCAGTACCCATAAGGATATTTCCTGAGGGGCCCATTTGAAACATAGCACCAGGTCGCAAATTCACATTCACAGCTGCCAGAGTTGTAGAATCGTCACTGCATCCAAGAGCATTTTCAACAGTCAGCGAAACATTATATACTCCCTGGTATGAATAAACATGAGTAGGAGGGGTGCTGCCGGAAAAAGAACTTCCATCACCAAAATCCCAATGCCATTGGGTAGCACCGCCTGAAGAAGCGTCGGTAAAGAGTACCGTTCCTCCGCTGCAGATGATATTGCTGTTTTGCAGAAATGCTGCTGTTGGAGAAGGAAGGACAACAACAGTTCCGTTGGCAATGTCAGGACAGCCATCTATCGAATTTACTGTTAATGTAATGTTATACGTTCCCGGAGCATTATACTTGTGTGAAGGGTTTTGCAGCGGAGAAGGAGTTGTTCCGTCTCCAAAAGTCCAAAGCCACGAAGCGGCGCCAGGCGAAATGTCTATAAGCTGGGCATCGAGGGGATAACAAACCGTATCGCTTACAGAAGAAATGCTTGCTGAAGGAATAATAAAAACAGAAATAATATTAGGTCTTATAAGAGTGTCGGAATAAACAGCATTTCCTGAAATTAATGTTACAGAGTAATTGCCTGGAGCAGAGTAGGTGTGAGTAGGATTCTGCAAAGAAGACGTAGGAGTCCCGTCTCCAAAGTCCCATTGCCACCAGGTGGTGCTTCCCATGCTTGTATCAGCAAATATTACAGGTGTGTTTCCGCAGATCGGAGTTTGAATAAAAGTAAATCCTGCGTAAACATACGGCGGAACCACAATATTTAATGTGTTTGTGCATACGCCGGTGCATCCGTTTGAATCAGTTACTGAAACAGAATAATTGTAGGTTCCTGTTCCTCCGTAAAGATGAGTAACGGATGATGCTGTATCTACGCCTCCATCTCCAAAAGCCCAGTTATACGTATAAGGCGCAGAACCTCCCAAAACATTTTCACTGAAACCAGTATTTGCTCCGAGATAATTATTTGAGGAGCTGCATGTAACTGCAGGCAGAGGATTTACTGTTATTGCAAAAGGCAGTGATGTTACCGGAGAATTCAGCGGACATGGGTAAGAACTTGTCATTATACATGTAATTGCATCTGCGTCATTAAGGGTTGAAGATTGAAATGAATTTGTTGATGCACCTGAATTTACACCGTTAACATTCCATTGATATGCAGGGTTGTTTCCGCCATTTAAAGGAGCGGCAAAAAAGGTCGCCTGTTCGCCTTGGCAGATTATTGGAGTTGGAGAAGAAACAAAAACATCTGTGGTCAAAAATGGAACTACATATACATAAAAGGTATCTATTGCTGACCAGCCGCAGCATGGAGATTTTGTTTTAAGAGTTATCATATATTTCCCGGTAGTTGTAGGAAAAGCATATGTAAATACTGGGTTGCTTCCAGTTTGAGCCGGAGCAGAGGAACCGGGGTTATACATTTTCCAGTCATAACCTAAAACATTGAATACAGTGGGAAAGGCAGCAGTATAACTTTCAGTATTTCCAGGGCAGACAGTGTCAGACCCGGTAATTGCAGGGAGTACAACTCCTCCATCCGAAAAAACACCTGTAAAATCACTGAACATATACGGAACTCCGTCTACAACAAGGGTTATAGAATGCCTGCCCATACTTGTATATTGTGTCATTGCAGAATCTCCGTTTCCACTTAGCGGCGTTGAGCCTCCGTCAAAAAACCACTGAATGATACCCGTTGCGTTGGTAGTATAATTTATATCTGAAAAAGTACATCCTGAAGTTTGAACATAAATTGCAGGCTCAACCGGTGCTTTCATATCCGACTGGGCAATAGCTATGCCCTCTGGATCTTCATACAAAGGTAAACTAACACCTGCAACACCATTACCGCCGTTACCTCCTTTACCTCCTTTACCTCCTTTACCTCCTTTACCTCCAGATCCAATATCACATCCAATAGGACCAGCTCCTGCACCAGAACTGCCACCGCCAACTCCTCCCGGTGTGCCGCCAAGACTGCCGCTTCCTTGTAAGCCTGTATTAAGGAAACAATCTTTCAAAGTTGTATTAACTCCATTGGTATCTATGTAAATTCCAAAACAACCGCCTCCGCCTTTTCCTCCTGTTGCCCCAAAACCACCCTGACCGCCTTCACCGCCGCCGCCACCGCCAGGGCCAGCTCCATTATTATCACCAAAACAAGTTGTAAGACACCCCTGTGAACCGCCGCCGCCGCCGCCGCCGCCGCCGCCGCCATGGTCACCCTGATCCCCGTCGGGTCCGTCTCCGGGTAAAAAATAAGTAGAATATGCAATTATTCCATTTGCCCCATTTGCCCCGTCTGCCCCATCTATACCGTCTGCCCCATCTGCGCCAATACTTGCAGGAGTTTGATCGCAGCCAAATGAAATAGCTAATCCGCACATACCGCTTCCGCCTGTACCGCCAGCACCACCGCCAGTTCCAAGTCCTGTTTGTCCGACTGATCCATCAGGAGCGCTTCCGCCCCACGGACATCCGCCAGTACCTCTTGTACCTCCATCTCCGCCGTTCCCTCCGGCAGCACTGCCTGGGTATGAACCTGCCCCGCCTGCCCCGCCTCCTGTGCAGCATCCGCCGTCTTCAGATCCAGGCTGCCCTAATGCACCATTTGCACCATTAACCCCGTCAATACCAGGAACGCCATCTACACCGTTGGTTGCATTGCCGGCTGTAATTGTCAAGCGCGAAAAATTATAGTTTGAACTTTTGGTAACATGAATTCCATATGTAGTCACGCTGTTAACAGCAGGATCAGCATCATTAACAAAAATTGTAATGTCATGAATACTAAAATTACTGATGCTGTCGCATTCAACTGCTATGATACGGTTAGGATTTAGATCCACATTAGCTGCATCCCTGTGAATAACGGTTTGAAGCGAATTTGTTTTTTTCCAGTTGTTAGCCGGATCAAAACCGCCATCCATAGTAATGCCGCTGATCATTGGAAGTTCATTGGAGATAGTATAGTTTCCTACAGCAAGCCGAAGCTGATTATTAACAGCACTTGCAAGTGTGAATGCATAAGGAAGTGCCGCGGGATTGGCTTTTGTTCCTGCAGCTCCGCTGGTGGCTCCTGTTGGACTTACATATAGGATATTACATTCCTGAGCGAAACAAGAAGGTACCCACCAAGTCACTCCCAAAAGCAGGGAGAGTAAAATTAAAAAGATGAGTTTGTATTTATTTTTAATAATCATTTACCTTGATGCCAACAATTAATTACTGAGAATTTTACGAATGCTGTTTTTTATTTATTTATGATACAAAATACATTTAAAAGGTTGCTTGAACAAAAAGTATTTTATACTGTATATTATTCTTTTTTATTCCTGATAAATGAGCTTGGAATAGTGTTTATGTCCATTATACTCTATTTCTAATAAATACATTCCAGGTACAAGTTTATCTTTAAAGTCATTTATCTTTATTTGCTGGTTACCTCGGCTCATGCTTTTCTTTTCGGAAATTATTTTCATTCCTTCAATGTTCATCAGAGAGATGTTCATTGTACTTTCTATTTCGGGCGATATACCGATATTTAATTCTGTTGAGAAAGGATTTGGAAAAATCTGAACATTGGAATCTGAAATTTGAAATTCATCAAGTCCGACATTTATGTTCACAAAATTCGGCTTATATGTAGTGTCAGTACAGCCATAGCTGTTTGAAACAGTAAGGGATATGTTGTAAATTCCGTTTGATGCATAAACGTGAACAGGGTTTTGTATATTGGCTGTTCCGCCATCTCCAAAATTCCAAAGCCAGGTAATTGCGTCCACAGAATTGTCAGCAAAATGTACAGTATCTCCGTGTTCGGAATAAAATGCCTGAAAATTTGCAGCTGGCTTTGAATACACAAATATCTGACTTGTTACGGTTGAACTATCGGTTCCGGTAGATCCAAAAGCCATCAGCGTAACGTTATATATCCCTGGATTTGTATAATAGTGCGAAGGATTTGTTAAAATAGAAGATGTGCCGTCGCCAAAATCCCAGTGATACGTGATTCCATAGACGCTGTAATTTGTGAAATTCACTAATAATGGCGCGCATCCATTCGAAACTGACGCATCGAAGGATGCATATAATTTTGTGGTGATAATTACTGTTCCGGAACAGCTGCCCACGCAGCCATTGGAATCGGATACATTTACCTGGTAATCGTACGCTCCGGATATTTGATAAATATGCGCAACCGTGTCGCCGGCACCTAAAGCATTATCACCAAAGCCCCATGAATAAGAATATGGAGCCTCTCCGCCTGAAGTTACTGACGCAGTGAAGGTTGTTGGATTGCCAGAAATGAGGGAGTCTGCTGTACATGTCACAACCGGCAGACTAATTACCCTTACTTTAAGCGAAGATGATGTATCTTTTTGTCCGGTTGAACAACCCATGGCAGAAGTAACTATACAAGTGATACTATCACCATCTGTTAGGGAGGATGAAACAAATATAGGGTAGCTGCCTCCGGCCGGCGCACCGCTCACAAACCATTGATAAGTTGGATTTGCGCCGGCATTAGAGGCTGCAGCGCTGAAAGTAAAAGTTCCGCCGTTACATACTGTATTTGAAGGACTTTCTGATTGAATAAATACAGATGGCCGGGAAATGCCTTCTACGCTGACAACTGCAGTGTCAGGGAAAGATTCTCCGCAGCAGAAATCTATAATTTTCAGGTATACTTGATAGGTGCCGGCTGAGTCAAAAGTATATGCTGCATTTTGAAATGCTGGTCCTGTTACTGTATCGGTAATATTATTTCTTACAAAATACCATACATAATCATCTGCCGCAATGGATGATGAATAAGTATGAGAATCATTAATACATGAATTTGTAACCGGGGCAGAAATAGTCGGGATAATTCCGGCACCGCTGCTGAATATCTCAATAAAGTCTGTGAAAGTATATGAAATCCCATTGTTAACCATGGTGAATGTTTTTCTTCCCTGGGTAAGATATTTTGTTGTTGCTGTAATTCCGCTTCCTGAAGCAGGAGACGCACCAGCTCCGAAAAACCAAATTACTGTACCCGTTGCATTAGTTGAAAAAGTTACAGGTGCGTTTGTACATCCGGAATACTGTACATAAACAAAAGGCTGCTGAAGCGAATAAATATTTTGTTCATTAACAGCGGTTCCGACACCGTCCTCATATAAG
>CAISYK010000639.1 GCA_903889605.1 uncultured Bacteroidota bacterium | reverse complement strand
TAATGGATGATTTGGTAGACCTTGAATTAGAACATATTGAGCGTATATTGACGAAAATAAAATCCGACCCTGAACCGGAATATATTAAATCAGCGGAAGCGGAAACATGGAAATTATTATACAAGTCAGGCAAAAAAGGAAGAAGGACCGGGCTCGGTTTTACAGCGTTAGCAGATGCTCTGGCAGCATTAAATTTAAAGTTTGATTCTGATGAAGCATTGGCCGAATTGGAGAAAATAATGAAAATAAAATGCGGCGCTGAATTCGACAGCTCAATAGATATGGCTATTGAAAGAGGAAAGTTTGAAGATTTCGATCCTGCAATTGAAAACACATCGGAATTTGTGCAGATGCTTCAAATAGAGTTTCCTGATGTTTACAACCGCATGATGATTTTCGGAAGAAGAAATATTTCATTAAGTACTGCAGCACCAACAGGTTCATTGAGTATACTTGCTCAGACATCATCTGGTATTGAGCCCGTGTTTCAATTATCTTATAAACGGCGAAAAAAAATAAATCCAAGCGATGAAAATGCACGAGTAGATTTCACAGATGCATCCGGCGACTCATGGCAGGAATTTGAAGTGCTGCATCCTAAATTAAATTTATGGATGATTGCATCCGGCGAAAACGATATCAGCAAAAGCCCATACAGCGGGTCAACAGCAAATGAAATTGACTGGAGGAAGCGTATTAACATTCAAGCCATTGTTCAAAAATATATTACACATTCAATAAGCTCAACAATAAATTTACCATCCGATGCATCAAAAGAAAAAGTCGGAGAGATATATTTGGAAGCCTGGAAGCAAGGATTAAAAGGTATTACAGTGTATCGTGAAGGATCGCGAAGCGGTGTATTAATTTCAAATGATAATGAGAAAGAAAAGAAAAATAAAAAAGAACTGATAGAAACAATTGTTCCTAAACGCCCAAATATAATTGAAGCGCAGATAGTTCGTTTTATGAATATTGATGAAAATTGGATTGCATTTATCGGATTAATTAATAATAAACCTTACGAAATATTTACAGGGAAATCTGAGGACTTAAATATGATTCCCGAATGGGTGGAAAAAGGATGGATAATAAAAAACCTTGATAACAAAAATGAAAAGCGGTATGATTTTAAATTCACTGATAAAGGCGGAATCAATTTAATAGTTGAAGGATTATCGGGTTCTTTTAATAAAGAATACTGGAATTATGCAAAATTAATTTCAGGGGTACTGCGTTACGGGATGCCAATAGTGAAGGTAGTTGACTTAGTGAAAAACCTGCATTTATACGATGATTCTATAAATACATGGAAACACGGTGTTGAACGCGCATTAAAAAAATTTATTCCAAGCGGAACTCCTGTTCAGGATAAAATATGTCCAAACTGCGGAGATCCAAACGGTTTGGTTTATGAAGAAGGATGTCTGAAATGCAGAAGCTGCGGGTATTCGGAGTGCGGTTAACAAAAAACATTTGCTGCAAAATATAACTTATTGATTTTTGATTTTATTAGTTATTACTTTTAAAATAAATTTAAAACATTTTTAAAATGAAAACCATATTGATAATATTAACCGCATTCCTCATAGATGGATCATTGACCATTACAAGTACAAGCTTTGCTGAAAATGGACAGATTCCATCAAAATATACTTGCGACGGCGATAATATAACCCCATCTCTGCATATTAACAATCTTCCAAAAGAGACAAAAACAATGGCGGTCATTATGCATGATCCGGATGCTCCTAAAAAAGGGGGCTTTACTCATTGGGTTGTATGGAATATTGAGCCTATGATGAATATTCCAGAAAACTTTAAAGGCGGGGATAATGGTATGAACGGAGCCAATATAGATGGCTATACCGGTCCATGCCCTCCTTACGGAATACATCATTATCATTTTAATGTTTATGCTCTTGATACAAAATTAACTTTAGAAACGACGACCGGTAAAGATGGCTTAGAAAAAGCTATGCAAGGGCACATCCTTGCAAAAGGAGAACTGATAGGATTATATGAAAGAAAAAAATAAGTATCAGAAAAATTTAAATATTGTGCTGAATGGGTTCGTTTAAAAATATTTCTGAAAAATAAAAATCATTAGCTTGATGTTCTGATCAGCCTGTTCCTGTATTGAACAAAAATGCTGGATTTTGAAATAAAACCAATATATTTCCCTTCATTCAAAACAGGCAGATTCCATGCACCTGTTTCATCAAATTTTTTCATAACCGACTCCATGCTTTCATCGGGGGCAATTGTCGCGTATGGTTTCCGCATTATTTCTTTTACATAAACTATATCATACATATCATGCTTAAACATTATTTCTCTTATGTTATCAAGCACAATAACTCCAACCAGCATTTCGTCAGCCACAACTGGGAAAATATTTCTTTTAGAATGTGCGACTGTTTCAACAAGCTGGCCAAGGGTTGAATCTGGTGAAACAGTTTGAAAATCTGATTCAATTACTTTGGAAATTTTTAAAGATGTAAGTATGTTTCTGTCTTTGTCGGCGGTAAAAACATGACCTTTTTTTGCAAGTCTTTTAATGTCCATAGAATATGGTTCAAAATATTTCGATATCATGAAACTGCTTGCAGAAACTATCATCAAAGGAATCATCAATTCATATCCGCCTGTGATTTCAGCAATCAAAAATATTGCAGTAAGAGGAGCATGAAATACCCCGCTCAAAACCCCTGCCATTGCAACTATTGTAAAATTACTTACAGGAACATTATTAATCCCAAGCAAAATCAGGATGTATGCAAAAGCAAAACCCAGGTAAGCGCCGACAAAAAGCGAAGGTGCAAAATTGCCGCCGTTGCCTCCGCTGCCTATTGTAATAGCCGCAGCGATGGTTTTAAGAAACATCGTAAGTATAATGAAAAGAAGAATAAACCATTTGTTTGATACAAGACCTGACAGTATGCTGTGTTCAAAAAGCTTTCCTGGATTCAAATTAGAGAGAGTCTTTATACTTTCATATCCTTCGCCAAAAAGTGATGGAAAAAATAATATTAAAACAGCAAGAACAATTCCGCCCATTACAGCCTTCAAATAAACATTATTCTTTTTAGGTTTAAGAAATGCGTCAATCTTAAGATAAACACGTGCATAATATACCGACATTAAACCGGCAAGCACACCAAGAATAATATAATAGAAAACATTATTGTAATCGAATGCCTGCCTCAATTTAAAAGAAAACAAGGTATCTTCCTGTAAAATAATTTTCGACAGCAGCCCTCCTGTTGCGGCTGCAATTATTAATGGAATGAATGCAGATATTGAGACATCAACTAATAAAACTTCTAATGCAAACAACACACCTGCAATAGGGGAATTAAATGCGCCGGCAATACCTGCAGCAGCTCCGCAGGCAAGCAATAAAGTACGGTCTTTATAATGCAGGTGATGTGTTTTACCGAAATTTGAACCTATGGCAGAGCCGGTAACAACGATAGGAGACTCCAACCCAGCTGATCCGCCAAAACCAACCGTTAGTGCACTTGTTACAATATGCGAGTACATTTGATCCTTCGGCAAAAAACTGGATTTCTTTGCAATTGAATATAGAACATTTGCGGTTCCTCTTCCTAATTTCCCTTTTAAATGCTTCTGAATAAACCATATCGTAAGTAAAATACCTATTGTTGGGAAACATAAATAAAGAAAATATTGATAT
>CAISYK010000638.1 GCA_903889605.1 uncultured Bacteroidota bacterium | reverse complement strand
GGATGAATTTCATTATCGTTTTAACAGAAGAAATTGCACAAATACCATTTTCAATAATCTAATCAATAGAATTGTCAAGCATAATCCTTTTACATTTAAACATATAAAAGGTATTGTGACCTAAGTAAATAAACCTATAAAATTAAACTATATGAAAACGAAAAAAAAAATATCATTACTCCTGTTCGTTTTAATAATGCCGCTAATTAGACTGGCTGCACAAACAAATAAAGAAGACGCAGTTCTAATATACCAACTTGCACAAGAGGAATTTGAAAAAGCCAATTATCCTAAAGTAATTGAGTATTTGGACAAGGTTGAAAATTTATATCCTGAAATGAAGACCAAAACAAGTTACTTAAAAGCGAAATGTTTTTTCAATACTTTACCTGAATCATTTGCTGCAAGAGATAAAAAAGTCAGAGAATTACGAAAAGTGAATTATCATTCTTCATTTGACAAATGTTCTGAAAAAGGCGGAGCCTATATTAATTATGTTACATATAGTGACATGTTTATAAATTTCAATAAAAAGGAGAAAATCCAAAATATAAAGGCATGGAGTATTTGTGATCGGGTAGTTTCCAATGATTGTTTCAAATTAGATTTTACAGCATATTCAAAATGTATGGAATATATAAACTATTATACGGTAAATGGAAAAGATGAAGAAAAGAAAATAGAATTACAAAAAATAAAAATTCAGATTGAATATACTGATGAATATAATTTGGTAGTGACTACAGAATTATGCAATCTTGGCTATGAGGCACAACAAAAAGGAGATTTCTTGGAAGCTAAAAAATATTATGAAAAAAGCAGGGATTTCTGCAAATTTAAGCCACTCTATTTTAATCCACTATTTGCAGCGAATAAAAATGAGTGCTGTTTTTTTCCAAATTTCGATATGGATTTAGCAATTGAGTCAATGAACAAAAAAATAATGGAGTCGGGCAAATAAAATTAAACCAAATGAAAAGCATGAAATTTATTTCTATTCTATTGTTTGCTTCGATAATAACAGGCAATTTACATGCTCAAGGTAACAGCGAGGAGGCGAATTTAACTTATCAATTAGCACAGGAAGAGTTCGAGAAGGCGAATTATTCCAAGGCTGTAGAATATTTAGATAAGGTTGATGTTATTAATCCTGAAGCCAAAGTTAAAACCAGCTATTTAAAAGCAAAGTGTTATGAAGCACAGCTGTTTCAGCCTAATACAAAAGATGAGGCATACATGAACTGTATGAAAAACGTTAGTTATTACATAAGCAATGGGAAAGATGAAGAAAAAGAGACAGAAATATTCAAACTTAAATTAAAATTAGAAAGCGATGATAATTATATGCTTATTAAGGAGTTTGAAAACTATACAGTCAAAGATTGCCGTGGGGTAATAATTAAAATATTTTTTGAATGTAATGATGGAAAAAATTTTAACACTATTGAATTTTATAATGGTAATCCATCATTTTGTTTTATTTCAAAAACCTTTGATAAGGCTGGTTTGCATGGAAGCATATATAATAGAGCGGCGTATTCAATTATAGATTTTAGTGAACTAATTAATACTTACAATAACAATAATAAATATTATCAGGATTTTCATCCTAAATGTTTCAGTATGCATTATAATCAAAAAAATTCTGAAAAAAGGAAAAAATTGATGGATGTGGATTATGAGAAATTTTTCAGCAACAAAGCAAATCCAAAATATAGTTGTTTATTGGGAGGTCAATGGCAGGCAGATCCTTTATATAATTCAATGACGTTATCTCAAATTTTAAACAATACTAGCGCTGAAAAAAGTTATATTAGATTTTTAAAAGCAATTAAAAAATTAAATGAGCTGTTTGTTTCCGGGGTTAAAGAATAATAATTTGTAAATATATATTAGACTTTATATAAGTTAAGGTATTATTGTTTTCTTCTTTGCTTGACTCTAAAATTATGTAACCCACATCCTAATAAAATTAGCTGATCATGATTTTTATAGTTTTTTACTCTCAAT
>CAISYK010000637.1 GCA_903889605.1 uncultured Bacteroidota bacterium | reverse complement strand
TCGTGATCAATGTTTTCTTTTTTGATTTAGAGCGACCGGTCTGAGTTGAGGTCGGTGTCGACGAAGGCTTCACCGAAGCAGGAACGGTCGGAACAGCGCTACCCTGAGGTAGATTCAATAAGGAGAGAACAAAAAAAATAAATAGAAAATGCAGCTGAATACCTGATCCTCTTTCTGGTGCTTAACTTATACATGGATATTTATTTTATCTGCTGAATTTTCAAATGCTTTTTTTGACTAATTTTGCTGAGCATTACGCTCAATAAAAATACAATAAAATGCGGCTTCAAAAATAATATATTTTAGACATTTATTACAATTTATTCAATCTCATGTTCCTGGAAAACACAATTCATTCGAATAACCGCAAAGGCTCAATTGAAGTTATATGCGGCTCCATGTTTTCAGGAAAAACGGAAGAGCTGATACGCAGACTAAAACGTGCACAATTTGCAAAGCAAAAAGTGGAAATTTTCAAACCGGCTATTGATACACGTTATGATGATGTTAAAGTTGTTTCGCACGACAGCAATTCCATTCACTCAACTCCTGTTCCTTCATCATCCAACATTTTATTGCTTGCAAGTGATGTACAGGTTGTAGGCATTGACGAAGCTCAGTTTTTTGATGACGGCTTGGCTGCGGTCTGCAATCAGCTTGCTGACAGCGGTGTTAGAGTTATTGCAGCTGGATTAGACATGGATTACCTTGGTAAACCATTCGGGCCAATGCCTGCATTATTAGCTATTGCAGAATACGTTACTAAAGTTCATGCAATATGCATGCGCTGCGGAAATTTAGCAAATCATTCGCACCGCATGACTTCTGAATCATCGCTGGTATTGCTTGGAGAAACAAATAATTATGAACCTCTCTGCAGAGATTGCTTTTGTAATGCAAAAAATAATTCGTAAAACATTCATTAGGGTAAAATGTGCAGACATTCTGCAAATGATTAATCTTTACATATCCCGTCCGGCAGTTAAATAATAATATTCAGATGTATCACAGCATTTCAAATATTTCTTCAGTAATTAAAGCAAGCATCACCGGAAACGGCCATACTAATACACCTATAAAAAATTTATTAATTGACAGCCGAAAGCTAAGCAATGCAGAAACCTCTTTATTTTTTGCTATCAAAGGTGAACGCCATGATGGTCATGCATATTTAATGGATTTGTATGAGAAGGGAGTCCGCCATTTTGTAGTTTCGGACTTGCCGCAAAACAATAATCTTTTTAACGATTCTGTTTTTTTATTGGTAAAAGATACATTACGTGCTTTGCAGGATCTGTGCGCCTTCCATCGCCGGCAATTTAAAATTCCGGTTATTGGAATAACAGGAAGTAATGGAAAAACAATTGTTAAAGAATGGCTTTATCAGCTTATGCGCGAAGATAAAAACATTGTGCGCAGCCCAAAAAGTTTCAACTCGCAGGTAGGTGTTCCGATTTCAGTATGGCAGATAAGTGAAGAAAATAACCTTGGGATTTTTGAAGCAGGCATTTCCCAAACACATGAAATGCATTTTCTTGAGATGATAATTAAGCCAACCATTGGAATGATTACTAACATTGGGCAGGCACACGATGAAAATTTTGAAAATCAAAAGCAAAAAGCTGACGAAAAATTAAAACTTTTTATTAACTCAGAAATCCTGATTTACTGCAAAGATTATTTATTGATACATAATGAAATTACCGTAAATAAAGCGTTTAGAGACTTAAAAGTTTTTTCCTGGTCGCGCAGACTCCGTGCTGATTTATTAATTGGGCGTATAACTAAAAGCAATGCAGACACCGAAATTCAAGGAGTTTATAAAAATGATTTCATTCATATTAATATTCCTTTTACTGATGAAGCAAGCATAGAAAATGCTATCCATTGCTGGGCAATGATGCTTTACTTAGGTTACGAAAACTATGTGATCGCTGAACGTATGTCTTTTTTGAGCCCTATTGCAATGCGGCTGGAATTAAAGGAAGGAATCAATAATTGCTCTATCATAAACGATAGTTACAATTCTGATTTAGGATCCTTAGCCATAGCTTTGGACTTTTTAAATCAGCAAAAACAACATCCAAAGAAAACAGTAATTCTTTCCGATATTCTGCAAAGCGGACATAATGAAGAAACGCTGTACAAAGAAGTGGCGGAGCTGATTCACAAAAAAGGTATAACACGACTAATAGGAATTGGCGATGGCATTTCAAATCAAGCAAAGCAGTTTGATATAGAAAAGTTTTTTTATAAATCAACGGAAGAGTTTTTAAAAGAATTTAACAACTCATTTTTTCGTGATGAAACCATTTTGTTAAAAGGTGCACGCGCTTTTGGTTTCGAAGCAATCAGTAAGGTTATTCAGCAAAAAGCCCATGAAACTGTATTAGAAATTAATTTGAACGCCATTGTTCACAATCTGAATTATTTCCGTTCAAAAATAAAGTCAGATACCAAAATCATGGCAATGGTAAAAGCTTTTTCATACGGAAGCGGAAGCTTTGAAATTGCCAATATACTGCAGTTTCATCGTGTTGATTATTTAGCAGTTGCTTATGCCGATGAAGGAATAGAGCTGCGCAAAGCCGGCATCACTATGCCGATAATGGTTATGAACCCCGAGGAGCAGAGTTATGATGCAATGATTCAATATAATCTTGAACCTGAAATTTATAGTTTCCGCGTATTAAGTTTATTTGAAGAAGCTTTAAAACGAAGTGTTCATGACAACATCAATCCAATATCCATACACATAAAGCTGGATACTGGAATGCACCGCTTAGGCTTTGAAGAAGATGAAGTTAATGAATTGATAGTCCGTATCAAAAACAAAAGGGACATTACAATAAAATCGGTTTTCTCGCACTTAGCAGGAAGTGATGAAACAGAACATGATGATTTTACCAGACAGCAGATTAAAAAAATTAATGAAATGAGCAATAAAATAAAAGCACATTTCTCTTATCCTATTATGAAACACATATTAAATTCGGCCGGCATCAGCCGTTTCCCTGATGCCCAATTTGATATGGTAAGGCTGGGTATAGGCTTATATGGTATCGGAGCCAATGCTTCTGAACAGGCAATGCTCCAAAATGTAAGCACCTTAAAAACAAGTATTTCTCAGATAAAAAATATTCCCGCTTTCGAAACTATCGGCTACAGCCGGAAAGGTATTGCCGCACGCGACATTCAAATTGCAACGGTTCCGATAGGTTATGCTGATGGATTAAGCCGAAAATTAAGCGGCGGCAGAGGAAAAATGGTAGTGAATGGTAAACTCGCCCCAATAATAGGCAATGTATGCATGGATATGTGTATGATTGATATAACTGATATAAATGCAAACGAAAATGATGAAGTGATTGTTTTTGGTGAAGCCTATCCGATTACTGAAGCCGCAAAAAATGCCGGAACAATTCCTTATGAAATATTAACCAATGTTTCCAGAAGAGTGAAGAGGGTTTATTTTCAGGAGTAATGCATATTTATATTTATAAGAATACTTTTTCTTTTTAAAATAATTAAAGAAGTTTAGAGTTTTATTTTCAGGTTAACGGCATGGCAAAAATAATCGGCAATGTCATCATTACTGCAGAAAATATAAATAAAAAAAACGGACGCACCTTTCGATACGTCCGTTATACTTCATTAAGTTACAAGTTAAAACAAAAATTATTTTTTTGCTTCTTCTTCTTTCACTTCTTCAAAATCTACATCAGTCACTTCACCGTCATTAGAAGCTTTAGGACCGCCGTTGCCTTGAGGATTTGCATTTGCGTCAGCACCTTGTGTTGCGTTATACATATCCTGTGAAGCGGCCTGCCATGCAGCATTTAATTTTTCTAAAGAACTGTCAATACCGGAAATATCTCTGGAAGCGTGAGCAGTTTTTAATTCATTAAAAGCACTTTCAATAACTGATTTTTTCTCTGCTGGAATTTTATCACCATACTCTTTCAATTGTTTTTCAGTTTGGAAAATCATTGAATCAGCTGAATTGATTTTTTCGATCTCTTCTTTTGCTTTTTTATCTGCTTCAGCATTTGCTTCGGCATCAGCTTTCATACGTTTGATTTCAGCATCGCTTAATCCTGATTTTGCCTCTATGCGTATGTTATGCGATTTACCGGTAGCTTTATCTTTTGCAGATACG
>CAISYK010000636.1 GCA_903889605.1 uncultured Bacteroidota bacterium | reverse complement strand
TTATCAATCAATAAAGGTTGTTCGGAAATACTTTCTTTGGATGAAATAATTTCTTCAGAAATTTCTGATGCCTTTTCAATTATTATTGGCTGTTCATCATTAATTACCGTTAATGTTGTTGTTTCGCTTATTTTAATTATTTTAGATTGTTCTGCATCATTTTCTTTCGTCTTTTCTGCATCATCCGTTAATATTATTGCAGTTTCAATTATTTTTGATTTTGCATCTAAAATTTCAGTGTTTTCAATTGCCCGGGCAATGTTTTGCGGCCTAATTTCAATATTTACAATTTGTTCAGCTTCAATACGATTAATTTCATCAGATCCTTGTGAAATCTTAACAGTTTCAATTTCAGTCGCAGCTTTGGCGGTAATTAAATAATGCAGCACTTTGCGGTCTGTCGCATAAGTTGCAGTTATTTTTAATTGATTATTATAATGAATACTGTTCTGATTATGCAGACTTTTAGCATATAACAAATGAGCTGTTTGAAAATAAGGGAAATTTTTCACCAAATCCGCAAGCAAAAAACCATCCCTCTCCGATAATTTATCAGGATTGCCTATAAATGATATAAATTGATTACGATTCATTTTTAATATTTACAATTCTCGTATTTAAACTCTCCCATTATAGTCAAAAATCAGAATTTCGTCATTTTCTAATTTGATGTTTGGCATACATGTCTCCCCCCCCTCTCCCACCCTTTGTATTAGGCATACTATGGCCTACTTGGGTTGGCTGGAAATAGGTTTACCAATCGTTCAAAGCCCTGTTAAAAATATCTTGTACTAATTGCTCATTAATATTACGTATCAGCATATCTTCAACCGCTGAAAGACTCTGTGTGCTTGAATAATCATAAAAACGCGAGAACGATTGTTCAAAGTTTTTCTTCTCATCAAAAGAGCAGGTATATTTTACATTTACGGTTATTGTCAATCTATTCAAAGCTGCCTGATCAGAACTTTGTATTGCAATTGGTGAAGTTGAGTAATTGATTATACTGCCCTCAAAAGCCAGATCTCCGCCGCTGTTTAAAAGCCCCAAACGTGTTTGTGAACTCAACTTATCGCGCAGAGCTTCAGTAAATGTCTGACTTAAAGTTGGCGGAGCAAGTGATGCGTTATTTTGAAAATATTGTACCGAAACGGTCTTCGCTTCAGGCGGAATTGAGGCGCCGCTAAAAGAATAATTAATTTTGCAGCCTGCAAATAAAGCCAGGAAACAAGATGCAATAAACAAAATTTGTTTTGTTTTGGAAAAATGAATTTGTATGTTTTTCAACTTTATAACTTTCAACTTATTTAATACTGTATTCATTTATCTTACGATAAAGAGTTCGTTCGGAAATACCCAATTCTTTCGCGGCATTTTTACGTTTTCCTTTGTGTTTTGTTAATGCCTTTTTTATCATATCCTCTTCAATTTCATGCAGCGACAAATTTTCTTCAGTAACTATCGTGTGCATTGGAATTTCTTCTTTTGCCTTCATAAATCCGGGAGTAGTATTGTTATATCCCAATTGTATAGTAGTTTCGGGAGTACCTACTTCCTGATATAATTTTTTAATCAAAGATGCATTTTCGGGATGAAAATCCTGATCAAGCTGGTTATCGTTCTCAATAAGGTCAACAACAATCTTTTTTAAATCCTGCAGATCTTTTTTCATGTCAAATAACACCTTGTAAAGCAAATCTCTTTCACTAAAATCGCCGCCCTGCGCTGTACTGCTTATTACCAGAGGCAATTGAGACATTGTTCGCTGCGGTAAGTAACCGCGTAATATTTCAGCATTTATTTCACGCTGTTTTTCAATCACAGAAATTTGTTCAGTAATATTTTTCAGCTGACGCACATTTCCCTGCCATGAATAATTAATAAGCAGATTCTCTGCCTCTGCATCAAGCTTGATTGAAGGCATCCGATACTTTGCAGAAAAATCAGCAGCAAATTTCCGAAAAAGTAAAAAAATATCCTGCTTGCGGTCCCGTAATGACGGAACTATTATAGGCACAGTATTTAAGCGGTAATACAAATCTTCACGAACCTTCCCTTTTTCAATAGCTTGCGTAATATTTACATTAGTTGCTGCAACCACCCTTACATCAGTTTTCAGCACTTTTGATGAACCTACTTTAATGAATTCTCCGCTCTCTAATACCCGCAGCAAACGGGCCTGTGTTGCTAAAGGCATCTCAGCAACTTCGTCTAAAAAAATTGTTCCGCCGTTTGCCACTTCAAAATAACCTTTACGTGCTTCATGTGCTCCTGTGAAAGAACCTTTTTCATGTCCAAAAAGTTCTGAATCTATTGTTCCTTCAGGTATTGCACCGCAGTTCACGGCAATATACGGACCATGTTTCCGGGCACTCAAATTATGAATAATCTGAGGAAAAACTTCTTTTCCTGTACCGCTTTCCCCAGTAATTAAAACAGTTAAATCTGTCGGTGCTACTTGCTTTGCAATATCAATAGCCCTGTCCAGCAAAGGCGAGCTGCCAATAATTGAAAAACGATTTTTTATTTCTTGTATTGTCATAATTCTAAGAAAAACAGGTTTAATAAGAATTCAATTTTTGTTCTCTGCGTAACGCATTTTTCTTTGCAGACAAAATGTTCAACTATATTTTATTTAACAGCTTCACCAATCAAAGTAGCGCTTGTGCAATCTGTCGCTAAAACATTAACATAATCACCTGGTTTATAATTTTCTTTCGGAAACACAACCGTTGTATTTTGTGAATTTCTTCCTGATAATTCATTAGGTGATTTTTTTGATATTCTCTCAGCAAGCACTCTA
>CAISYK010000635.1 GCA_903889605.1 uncultured Bacteroidota bacterium | reverse complement strand
ACATTAATTTGTAGTGCAATTCTTTGAATGATTAAAGAAAAGAATTGTATATACAATTGGATGAAATTCCTTTTTTATGTGCTAACTGTTCAAAATAAATAATGTAGTATGACGAATAATCTAAAAAAAACAAACAATATGAATATAATGGATTGCTTTAATACTGATAATACATTTGGGTTTCAGAAGTACTTTGTTTTTCTAAATAATAGGCCCCCTCAGTGTGTTCATTTAAGCATAAAAGTGGATGCAAATATTCTTAAAAATAAAATTATTGAACATTACAAAATAAAAAATTCTGATTTGTCAATTGGTAATTTTCATGAATATGAAGATGACAAATTAGAACCAAAAAAAATAATTTTATTTATTTTATGTTTAATTAAAGAAGGATTTCTGTTTAGTTATTCACATGACAATGATAGTGTTTCTCTTTTTTATTCTGATAAAATAAATCAAACTGAAATAGACGAATTAGTAAAATTAACAGAGGAATGTAAAAAACCGCCAACAATTGACCACCTCTTTTATATGGTCATTGTCAATGAATTCAACAGCTTAGAATTAAAAGAATTTAAGGTTAAACCTTCAGAAATAGATATATACAAAAACTATAATGATGATTTTGAACCCATAAATAATAAGGTTATTAATTTTATTAATAATGATAATCAAAATGGCATTGTTTTATTGCATGGAAAATTTGGAAGCGGTAAAACAACCTATTTAAGACACATTATTACAAAAACAAAGAAAAAAGTAATTTATCTGCCGGTTAATTTATTTGAGAAAATATGCGATCCAAGTTTTCTCGCTTTTTTAGCAGGCCATGCCGGTAGTATTTTTGTAATTGAAGATTGTGAAAACATTGTTGTTTCAAGAGAAAACAATCCTTATAGTGGCAGTATTAGTAATTTATTAAATCTCGGTGATGGTTTACTATCCGATGCTTTAAATATAAAAGTTATTTGCACGTTTAATACTGAATTAACAAATATTGATAAAGCATTACTTAGAAAAGGCAGGCTTGTAACTCGTTATGAATTTACTGAATTATCTATAGAAAAAACAAAGATTTTGTTAGCGGAATTGGCTCCCAATTATACAGTAACCTCACCTCTCACTTTAGCGGAAATATACAATATATCTGATGAAAACAATGTAAACATTTCTGAAAGGAAGAAAATTGGTTTTTAAATATGGTATACCGAGTATTATAATATTATGGATGACAAAATAAAAATACTGGAAAATATAAAATTAAGTGTTTTGGCAGAGGCTATTTCTGCCATTGACATAGAAGATGTTGTAATTAGACATACGGATGAAAGCAATATTCATTTGCGCATAAAAACAAGGGATCTAGGAACTGTAGATTCGGAAAAATTATCTGGTATTTGTTCTAAATATTCTTCGGATAAAATTTTTGTCACTTTTCAGATTCCCACAGATCACGTAATTGAAGACCCTACCAATCTAGGTTATTCCAAGCACATTCCAAATACAGATTTGGTTTGCTTTTTTATTGAAGGTGAAACAAAATTCGATCCTTCATCCTTTATTTTATTCGGATAAATTTTCAGAGCACAGTCTAATCAAGTTCTTTTTAATATTTCACTTTTCAAAATAAAAATAATTGAGATACAATGTCCAAATTGACAAACAAAAAACTTAAAATACGTAACAGCACAGCAGAGTTTTTAATCTTCACCTCTCAGGCTGGTAAAAATGGAATTGAAGTGCGGTTTCAAAAAGAAACAATATGGCTTTCACAAAAAATGATTGCGGTATTGTTTGATTGCAGTGTGGATAATATTTCGCTTCATCTTAAAAACATTTTTAAAACAGGCGAACTGGATGAAAATTCAGTTGCCGAGGATTTCTCGATAACTGCATCGGACGGTAAAAACTACAAAACCAAACATTACAATCTGGATGCTATAATTGCTACAGGTTATCGTGTCAATTCACAACGTGCAACACAATTCAGACAATGGGCTACAGCGGTACTCCGAGATTTTGCTATTCGTGGTTATGTGCTAGATAAAGAACGGTTGAAAAACGGAGCATTTTTGAGCAAGGAGTATTATGAAAATTTACTTGCTGAAATTCGTGAAATTCGAGCAAGTGAAAGAAGATTTTATCAGAAGATAACCGACATTTACTCAACTGCAATTGATTACAACACAGATGATACCGTAACACAAAACTTTTTTGCATCGGTTCAAAATAAATTACATTTTGCTATTCACAGCAACACAGCCGCCGAGGTAATAATGAATCGTGCTGATAGCAAAAAAGAACGCATGGGATTAACTACGTGGAAAAATGCACCGTCTGGAAAAATTATCAAGACCGATGTTTCTGTTGCTAAAAACTATCTCACCGAAAAAGAAATAAAAAGTTTAGACCGTTTTGTTACTATGTATTTGGATTATGCAGAAACGCAGGCTGAACGAAACATACCAATGACCATGAAAGATTGGGCTGATAAACTGAATGCTTTTTTGCAATTCAATGAAAAAGACATCCTAAAAAATGCAGGTAGAGTATCTCAGGCAATAGCAAAAGCTTTTGCTGAAAGTGAATTTGAAAAATACCGAGTCGTTCAAGATAAAAATTACGAAAGTGATTTTGATAAAGAAATAAAAAAGTTAAAAAAATAGCCACCGCAATTTGCAAGCACATTTAAAAACCGCGCAAATCAGCACACAGCCATAGTTTTTAAAAGAGCTTGCAAAGCCTACACAAGTAATAATTTCGTTTTTTTTCTCCAACGCTTTAAAAAATTAAAACACCCGGCACTCATGCCAGCGAAAAACAAGTAAAACGACAATAACTGTAAAACGACCTGAATACAATGGTTTCGATAGAAAGAAACGCCAGCAGCCAACATCACCTAAATGGTAGAGCCGTTTATAGTAAGCTTCATCATTTGAGTCCGCAATCATAATGGGGCGTGGCAAAAACATTTCACAGCGGAAGAAAATTATTTTTTATTTGTTTTTGCAACTTGTAATTTTATAATTTTTTTTACGAAGTCGGCTCCATCATTTAGCTAATCGTTGTGCGCAAGTTTATTAAAAAAAAAGCGAAATTTGTTATTTCAACTATTATATGTTAAGTGGCATTAAAAGAGGACAATGAGAGTATTAACAACAATAATAATATCATTATTTTTTTCAACGACAATCTTTTCACAGGAGATTGAATTCGGGAAATACCGACTTTGCTATGATATGTATTGGAGATGTCATTTTCAGAACCTTATAGAATTGAAATCTGACAGTACATATGAATTCATATACCTAGATGATACACAAATGAAAAAGACACAAGGCACTTGGAGGTTAGACTCAAATTTTGTTGTCTTGACACCTAATTTTATTCCTGACACAATTCAGATTATTGAAGTTTATGAAACATCAAATAAGAGCTTCAAAAACAATATTATAAGCATAAGCGAATCTTTTAAAGGAGTTCCAGACCTTAAAGTTAATTGTTTTCTAAATGGAAATAGAAAACTAGTAGAAACGGATTCAATTGGTGAATTTCTTTATAAAGGGGAAGTTATTGACAGTTTGACTTTTTCCATCCAAGGGCGGGAATTGAAAGTGATTCCACAGAAAAAAAATATACCTTCAATAATTAGAATTACAATTGATTCAGATTACAAAGATTTAGTTTATCAACAACTAGGGATAAATAAAATAATGATTCGAAATGGAAAAATGATGTTGAAATATAGAGACGGTGAAAATGGAGTATCGAAAACAGAATATTTTGAAAAAACAGAATAACGCCACTAACAATGCATATACTTTATGGCGAGTTACATTATGAAAATGAGCCTTTTTGTTTCAAATAAAAATCAGTGTTGACAGAAAGATTTGACTTCCAAATTCCGCCACCCAAAGCATATACTGCCAAGACTGTGGCGCTTTAATGTGAAGAAAATTATTTTTT
>CAISYK010000634.1 GCA_903889605.1 uncultured Bacteroidota bacterium | reverse complement strand
CTTCATCATTTGAGTTCGCAATGAAAATAGGGCGTGGCAAAAACATTTCACAGCGGAAGAAAATTATTTTTTATTTGTTTTTACCACTGGTAATTTTATAATTTTGTTTACGAAATCGGCCACACCGCTTATTTTGCCGTTGGGCGTAAGCTTATAAAAAAAGACAGAAAGTAACTTATTTTTTGAATTCACATTTCGACCATTTAATAAATTTTTTTTAATTTCTACCGAAAGAAAATGAAAAATTAAAGTACGGTTCTTAAAATCAAAAACTGGGGAAGCTAACCAAAAATGGGACATTTTACATAGTTTTGCATTGAAACCGTTTATATAAACAAGTTAGCTGCAATGGTTCGACAACATGAGACATTACGTAAATCTGATAAATTAAATTCCAAAAACAAAAATAAAATATGACTGTAATTCTAGCTCTAATAATAATTATTCTTATTGTTTACTTAATTATAAATAATAAAAAACAAAAAGCAATTAATGAAGACTTATCTACTCGAAGGATCAAAGCCGAAGAGGAGAAAACTAACTTATACATGAAGGCTAAAGACCTTGAAGAAAAAAACAATGAGTTAAGTAAATACCAAGGAGTTCTTGATACAGAAAAGAAATCAAAAGAAATTCTTTCAGAAGCAGAAAAGAACGCAAATAATATCATTGAGAACGCTAAACAAGAATTGGAACAAGCAACAATTTCAGCTAATACAATAAAAACACAAGCCGACCTTGATGCAACGACCTCTAGACAAAATTCTATTGTCATTGTGGACAAAGCGACATTAGAAGCTAAACTAATTGTTGAGCAGGCGGACAAGAAAGCACAAGAAATTGCAGGAGATGCTTATAAAGCTATGCAAAATGCATCAGAATTTGAAAAAACAGCAAAGGCGATGAAGAATATTATTGAGGGTTACGGGGACAAATATTTAATTCCAACATACAGTTTACTTGATGATTTAGCGGAAGAATTCGGACACTTAGAAGCTGGAGAAAAATTAAAATTTGCAAGGGAAAAGACTCGTTTAATGATAAAAAATGGTGTATCCGCTAAATGTGATTATGTTGAAACCAATCGAAAAGAAACTGCAATCAATTTTATTCTTGACGCATTTAATGGTAAAGTAGACTCTATACTTTCCAAAGTTAAAAAAGACAATTATGGAACATTAGAACAAAAAATAAAAGATGCATATCAAGTTGTAAACAACAACGGTAGAGCATTTCGTAATGCTATAATAACACCGGAATATTTGACCTCAAGAATTGACGAATTAAAATGGGCGGTAATCGCACAAGAATTAAAATGGCAAGAACAGGATGAACAAAGAAGAATAAAAGAACAAATTAGGGAAGAAGAAAAGGCTCGTAGAGATTTTGAAAAAGCTATTAAAGAAGCGCAAAAAGAAGAAGAAACTTTAAAGAAATTAATAGAAAAAGCTCAAAAGGAAGTAGCACAAGCAAGTGAAGAACAAAAATCTAAATACGAAGATAGATTAAGAGAACTTGAAGGGAAATTAAAAATTGCCGAAGACAAAAATCAACGAGCAATTTCAATGGCACAACAAACAAAATCTGGAAACGTGTATATCATTTCTAATATTGGTTCATTCGGAGAGAATGTTTATAAAATTGGAATGACAAGACGACTTGAACCCCTTGACAGAGTCAGAGAATTGGGAGATGCGAGTGTTCCATTTGAGTTTGATGTTCACTCAATGATATTCAGCGACAATGCTCCAGGACTTGAAAGAGAATTGCACAAAAAATTCTTACGACTACAAATGAATAAAGTAAACCCTAGAAAAGAATTTTTTAAAGTAACACTTGCAGACATCAAAGCAGAAGTTGAGAGTATGAACATTAATGCAAAGTGGACAATGACAGCAGATGCAATACATTATAGAGAAAGTTTAGTTATAGAACAAGCAATCCTTAACGACAAACAAAAACAACTTGAATGGGAACAACATCAACTTCAAATGGACTCTGTAACGGTAGAGACAGACGAAGAAATTGACGCATAAAATACCACAGCAGCGTTTACTGAATTTTCAGACAATTGTGTTTTAACTTTAGAATAAAATATTTTTAAAACACGACCGTTATGTTTTTACGAACTGTGTACCAAGACCTGTGTTTACTGGACTTTTAGACAACTTTGTTTAACATAGAAATAAAATAAATATAAACACGACCGTTATGTTTTTACGCACTGTATACAAAGACACGTGTTTACTGAACTTTCAGACAGCTGTTTTTTAAACTTAACGACTTGAATTATAATTTGACTGAAAGAAAAGCCTACGCCCAACATCACCTAAATGATAAAGCCGTTTATAGTAGCTTCATCATTTAAGTTCGCAATGAAAATAGGTCGTGGCAAAAACATTTCACAGCGGAAGAAAATTATTTTTTATTTGTTTTTGCCACTTGTAATTTTATAATTTTGTTTACGAAGTCGGCTTCATCATTTAGCTAGCCGTTG
>CAISYK010000633.1 GCA_903889605.1 uncultured Bacteroidota bacterium | reverse complement strand
CGCTCCTGTTAAAAGCATGTTGAGTTTTTTTCACAAAACAACCTTCATGCTTTTTTCTTTTTATTCTACTTCAATGCCCATAAATTTTTATACATATCTTTGTTAATAACGACTCTAAAAAATTACCGAACTATTGATTAACACATACCGGAGAATTACTGTTTGCCCCTATAACTGGTATAGGGCTGACATATACCTGCCCTGATCTTAAAGGACCCAAGCATCCATCTGCAGAAAGTTCCTGAACTTCCAGCAAATAAGTACCTGCAGTGTTCCAGGTAATATCTATTTCATTGGTAATAGAGTTGCTCTGGATAACACCATCAATTTTCCATGTGTATGTTGATCCTGAAACTATATTAGGGTCAACATTATAATGTTTTACTGCCGCGCCGCATACATTGTCCGGCATAGCAACCTGAGCTGATGCATTGAAGCTGCTGAACAGCACAATGAAGTGCAGAATTCTATGTCGATACCTGTTGAGCATATTTATATATTCAATATTTATTATAGTTAATTATATATCGGCAAATAGTTTAACGCCTGCTTTCAATTCTATAATACTACTGTTAAAACATTTATTTTAACAGTAGTATTATGGCTAATTATGCCATATAGCAGATGTTGCAGGTGTGGCAGGCTGAACATTTATAGTTTTACTTGAAGCTATAGAAGTGCATCCTGACGCATTAGTGGTGGTTACATCATAAATACCCGCTGCTGAACCTGCGAATACTCCCAAGGCATTAGTTACCCCTGCTGTAACCGGACTTGTTCCTGTAACTGTATAAGTAATTCCAGCACCTGGAGCAGGAATAGTTATATTTATACTTCCAGTTGCTGAGGCGCATGTTGGTTGTGTTAAACCTGCAGTTGGTGCAGCTGGTGTTGCAGGCTGAACATTTATAGTTTTACTTGCAGCTATAGAAGTGCATCCTGACGCATTAGTGGTGGTTACATCATAAACACCCGCGGCTAATCCTGCGAACACTCCCGAGGCATTAGTTACCCCTGCTGTAACCGGGCTTGTCCCAGTAACTGTATATGTAATTCCAGCACCAGGAGCGGGAGTAGTTATATTTATACTTCCAGTAGCAGCGGCACATGTTGGCTGTGTTAAAACGGCTGTTGGTGCAGCTGGTGTTGCAGGCTGAGCATTTATAGTTTTACTTGAAGCTATAGAAGTGCATCCTGACGCATTTGTGGTGGTTACATCATAAACACCCGCTGCTAATCCTGCGAATACACCTGTTGCATTAGTTACTCCTGCGATAACCGGACTTGTCCCAACAACTGTGTATGTAATCCCAGCACCAGGAGCCGGGGCAGCTATATTGATAGTTCCAGTGCCAACGGCACAAGTTGGTTGTGTTAAACCGGCAACTGGTGCAGCTGGTGTTAGAGGCTGAGCATTTATAGTTTTACTTGAAGCCAGCGAAGTACATCCGGAAGCATTAGTTGTGGTCACATCATAAACACCGGTCGTTAATCCTGCAAATACTCCTGCGGCATTAGTTACTCCAGCTGTAACTGGACTTGTCCCAGTAACTGTGTATGTAATTCCAGCACCCGGAGCCGGAGTAGTTACATTGATAGTTCCAGTACCAACGGCACAAGTTGGTTGTGTTAAAACTGCAATTGGTGAATCTGGCCTTGGGTTTACAGTAACATCAACACTTACAATTTTCTGACAACCATCGCCATTAGTTTCAGTAAGAGATAAATGATATGTAACAGGCGCTGCAGGATTTGCCCAAATTACATTTGTTGAAACAGTACCTGAAGAAGTAATTGTCCAATCTACTCCTGAAGTTCCAGTAGAAATAGTCCAAAGAAATGTATTTGCTGCATCTCCGGGAGTTACTAAATATGGCTCAGTTCCAGGGCACAAATTTTGCGCCGCAGTTTGGCTTGACTGTGCCCATGCCTCAGAGGAGCCTGCTGCAAGAATTAACATTATAAGCCATTTTGAAAATATAATTTTCGTTTTCATGATTTTTGTTTTTGATTTAATATAATTTATTTAATGAATACATATTGTGATATAAACTGCCGTTACTTTGTTAATCAGAATCACGCAAAAAATGCTGCCTTGCATAATTTGCCTCCTTTACCGCCAGAATGCAGCAGCATCCTAAGCCATTGTAAGATTCGTATTCGTGACTCCATGATTCGATTTTTTTTGTTTTTTTGTTAATATCCTAAGTTTATATATTCATCATTTACTGATGAAATATTGCTGAGGTCAGAGGCCGCAGTGAAATGGTTAAGGCATAATTAGGCGATACAATTCCATTTCCGCAGGCATTAGTCCCATAAACATTTATATTTCCAGATGATGCTGCATAACTAAAATCAACTATAATATTATTGGTATTAATACCAGCTGTTATTGATGCTCCGGCAGGCAATGTCCAGATATAGCCTGCAGCATTGGTTATCATAGGTATAGAATAAACCACTCCTGTTTGTCCCTCACAAATGGTACCCGTTCCCGTGATAACTTCCGCGGATTCCGGCAAAAAGTTTACAGCATTATTATGTAATGAAATAGCACCTGCAGTGGAAAGTCCACGACCCAAAAGAACTGACCGTTCGAATAAGTTGATTGCTCCACTGGCAATTACAGTCCCCATAAAAACAGAGCTGTCACCTAAATCAAATTGTCCGTTTATCTGCCAATACACATTGCACAAAGAGGCGGAATTAGTAAGAATAACCTTTGACGCTACGCTTGTCGAAAAAGCGCCGTCTATCTTTATAATAAATAAAGCATTGGGATCCCCTTGTCCATCTAATGTTAAATTCCCATTCAATGTTGAAGCTGCTCCCTGACAATAAATACCTGCAGTAAGCACCTGACCGTTTCCTAACGTAGTTCCTATAACAGTACCGCAAGCAGTTCCGCTCAAATCGCTGTATGCTGTGGCTGCATCTGCGGCAGCTTGTGCTGAAACTCCATCTCCCGCTTGATAGATATTCCCAACTAAAGTCCCCGGAGGAAATCCTGTAGGTATAGCTGTATTAGTGCCGATATCACCTGTTACGTTTGTGGCTCCAAGATTTGCAAATGATCCTGCTGCAGTATATAAAGCAAAACTTGAAGTTGTGCCCAGATTAGGCGCCTGTCCGTAACCTGCATTCAGCAAACAGAACAAAATAAGGGCTGTTATAATAATATCTAATAATTTGCTTTTCATTTTAATTGAATTTATTGTTAACTAAAATTAACACTGCAAAACTGCATTCTTTTAACCTCAAAAATGTTACATACTTTTTGAAATAAGTTACATGATTCACATGTTATATTTCATATACGATTTACATAATAAAAAAAGAGCGCTGCAAATAAGCAGCGCTCTTTACTATTATTTACATATCCTATGATTTACTTTACTACCGCCTGAGATAACAAAAAATAATTTTATTTTATTCTCTGCAATTCAGCTTGATTCAAATATTGAAAGCTATGGAGTAAAACTCATTTATTAAAGATGTATATCTTAGTGTGTCGACAACAAAGGCAAATCAATATTAGTTGTTTTTTTCAAAATAATAAATTCAGTACGTCTGTCTTTTTGGTACTCTTCTTCTGTACAATTGGCGGCAACACTTCCTTCACAAGCGCATCCGCTCGCAGCCTGAGTTTCACCGTATCCTTTACCCGAAATTCGTTCAGGGTTTGTAATTCTTGATTTAATATACCAAGCGGGTACTTTGGCCCTTTTATCAGACAATTTCTGGTTGTATTCTTTAGATGCCCTGCAATCGGCATACGAACGCAATTCAACTGCCATTTCAGGATATTCATTCATTATTTTAACAATTTTCGCCAATTCTACTTCTGCTTCTGGACGGATATTGAATTTGTCTAAGTCAAAATAAATTTTATTAGGATCAAACTCTAATATCTTTGCTAAGTCAGCGCCAACAACTATTTGCTTAGCAATAATTTCTTCTTTTTTAAGAAGTGTGACATCTGCTTTTACAATAAATTCGTTACCATTAGTATTGGTAACTGTGCTTCCTTCAACATAAGTTTCTTTTTGCCCGATTAATTTAAATGATTTATCCGAATCAACTAAAAAAGCAAATGCACCATCATCTTTTGTTGTAACACTATCAACTGCAATGCCCTTATCATCCGATAATTTTATAAAAGTTTTAGGAATGTGGTTTTCGTTATTATCTTTTGCAAAACCTTCAATTTTTTTACCAATTTCTAACTTTAAAATATCAACTGAATATATATCATCATCCCCGCTGCCTCCGATTCTATTTGATGAAACATATCCTGTTTTTAACGTGTTATCAACAATAACAGAAAAGTCGTCATAAGGAGTATTTAAAGGAAAGCCAGCGTTTCGTGCACGGCCAATTTGGGAACCGTTAACAGCTGCAATAAATATATCCAAACCACCTAAACCAAAACGTCCGTTTGAAGAGAAAAATAAAATGCCGTTATTTTCTTCATAGAATGGAAACAATTCATCTCCTTCTGTATTAATTTTATCTCCTAGATTTTCCGGTTTTCCCCATGCGCCTTTCGAGTCTTTTGAAGTTCTGTAAATATCTGCTCCTCCGAATCCGCCCGGAGTGTCACTTGTGAAATACATAGTGTTTCCATCTGATGTCAAACATGGATGCCCTACGGAATACTCTTTATTGTTAAGAGCAAATTCTTCCGGATCTGACCATTTACCGTCTTTAAATGAACTAAAACAAATTTCGACTCTTACAATACGGTCATTCCTTTTTAGATCATAATGGTTTCTGGTGAATGCCATATAAGTGCCGTCTTTATTGAAACTTGCAGGGCCGTCATGCAGTTTACGGTTCAAGCCTTTATCGAAAATTTCAGCGGTTTTCAATTGACCTCCTTCAACTTCCGAAACATACATATCCAAAAATGGCTTTCTATTCCAGTTGTATGTTTTTTCAGTAGATTTCGGATTTGCTCCGCTTGAACTAAAAACAATTTTGTTTTTGTAATAACATGTGCCAAAATCTTCGGCATCAGTATTTACACTTAAATGTTTCACCAAATATTTACCATCATCTTTTGATAAATTGATTAACTCATCTTTATTTGCAGCATAATCTTTTGCACGTAGATCTGCAGGTTTCAGCTCTTTAAATTTATCCATGCTTTTACCTGATTCATCATATTTGCCGTTGGTTTTTAATACCATTGCATAATTATAATAGTCTTCAGGCAAATTGCCTCCAGGTAAGGTTATTAATACCGCATAAGCTTTCTCCGATTCAATATTTTGATTCAGGTTGTGATAACTTAAAGCAAGCCTGCGTTGTCCATCAACACTAAGGTTTTTTGAATGCGTATATAAATCAATGGCTTTATCAAAAGAAT
>CAISYK010000632.1 GCA_903889605.1 uncultured Bacteroidota bacterium | reverse complement strand
AGGATTCAGCAAACTCGCTTCTTTTATAGACAGGCAAAAATTAAGAGTTGAAAACATCATTAGCGATTTTGATAAAAAAGGAGAAATAGCAACTATTTCTAAGATTAAAGATACCTATGAACTGGAAACGGGAAAAGTAAAATCTAAATGTTTTTATGAGTTCGTTGAAGATACAATTAAATGGGAAAGGGCAAATACTCAAAAATCATGCGACACTCTGGATAATTATTCTGACCAAATCAAGAAGCTGAAGGTCTATCGAAACAAACTCACAATACACGATATTGATGTTCCATTTCTTACTATGTATAAATCATACATCATAAAAACATTAGGACAAAAAGAGAATACCGCTTATCATGCAATGTGCTTCCTAAGAAAATATACAAGACTGCTGTATAAGGATGGAAAAATAAGCCCATATCCTTTCGCAAATTTCACAGTCGGGAAGTCATTTGAAGTGGAGCTTGAGTACTTAGAACCCGAAGAACTTACAAGCCTGCACGATTTATATGACAGCAAGGAACTTCTCAAAATAGTTTCGACTGCAAAAAGCAAACACGCGCGTGATTTCAATGTTGGAGAAAAATATCAAGAAGTTTTGCGTTATTTTCTTGTTGCTTGTTATACAGGATTTCGGCACTCCGATATTAAAACCTTAGAAAGAAATCACATTAAAGGAAAATACATTGTAAAAAAACTCGTAAAGGGGCGGGAAGGGAAACACAAAATAATAAGAATACCTATAAGAAAAAGACTATTATCGTTGTTAGATATGGGAAATCCTAAGGATTTACTTTTTGAAAACGCTGTGATGGAAGATTCTCAAACAAATAAATATCTTAAAAAAATAATGGAAGCAGCAATGATTAATAAACATATAACCTTTCACAAAGCCCGATACACTTTTGCAATAGTATCGCTTATCTTAGGAATAAAGTTTGAGGTAGTAAGTGATATTCTAGGTCATTCTGAATACACAACTACGCAGCGATATGCTAAAGTTGTAAATAGACTTAAAGACGGCGATATGGATAAATGGGATAAGTTAGCAGTACAAGAATTATCCTCAGATAATTATCACGAAATTATTTGCCCCGCTTGTGAAAACATCGTTTTGAAATTAGAGAAGGGTGTTATAAAAATGAATAAAATTCAATGTTCCTGCCAATTCTGCCAAACACTGTTTAACTTCAATTTAAAGGACAATGTATCGGAAACAAGTCAAAAACTGACTGCCGTTGCCTAAATTGCATAATATCAAAACACTTACCAATTCATAACCTTAAAATTATAAACTACCCAAATAGCAAAAGAGTGTCCGATAATATATAAATTTGACATTCTCAATATTCACCTTATGCAAATCATTCATAAAATAGACGACTTCTTATTCACCATCTTCCCTGATTTAGTTGGAGCTGACAATGAAACGATAATTAAAAGATTTCAGGAGTATTATAACTACCACCCTTATAAACCGAAGGTTACAATCAATAATAATTTGGTAACAATAGATATTGACACCCCTTCAATAATTTCACAAGAAGCTGATTACAGAAAAGCGGTTGCTCTTTGTGAAAAAGGAAAGTACGCCGATGCTAAACCAATACTTCATACCCTTATTGAAAAAAATCCTTCCATTTCGGAATACCACCGAGTTATGGGACAAATCCTTTCCGATGAAGGCGACCAAGAAGAAGCGATTAACTGTTTAATTGATGCCCTTCGCTGGGATTCAAAAAACGGATGGGCTTTGCTAATGATGGGAAACATTTTTGCTAAATTCAAAAATGATGTTCCCACAGCGATGAAGTATTTCGACCAAGCAATTATTGCAAATCCTAAAGATAACGTTGCTATCAACAATATAGGCTATCTCCTGATGCAGGAGGACAAACTTGATGAAGCAAAAAAATATTTAAACGAAGCGTTAAAAATAAACAAGGATTATCCGAATACACACCTTGCTTTGGGAATGATAGCAGAAAAAGAAAATGATTTGCAATCTGCTTTTAATAGCACCATACAGGCAATTAAAACCAACAAGAACAAAGATGTGCTGTATCAAAAATCGGTGAAACAGGCGTTTGACATTGCCAAGCTAGTTGTAGAAGAAAATGAAGGCAAGAAAATCGTAAAAGAATATTTACACAAATTAGAATTTGAAGGCGGTACTGAAATTGAATTGACAAAAGACCCCGATATTAAAACGGCCGCCAAAATTGAGTTTGCTGAAAATTACAATAGAGAAAAACACATTATCCGCTACAAACCTAGTTATCCTGCGGTGGAGCATTTAATAATTCACGAATTAATCCATTTACAATTTGTCAATGAAGCGAGAAAAGGTGATTTAAACTTGTTGTTTGTAACAACACACGCACATAAAGTTCCCTTCCTTAAAACCATTGAACCTTCGCTTCAAAAACTAAGGGCTTTGGGATTGCAGGAAGATTCTGTAAATGGATACGCTGCAAGTTTATTCGCTGGACTCAATTTACAAGCATATAACACACCCATTGACCTTTTTATTGAGAACCTGATTTACAACGAATATGCTAAGTTAAGACCATATCAATTTGCATCGCTGTACAATTTAATTCAGCAGGGAATTAATTCAGTTACCGATAAAAAGATTGTTGAGCTATCACCTAAAAATATTATTTCAGCAAGTAAAATTTACAGTATTGTTAATGCTATCCAATTTAAAGAGCTATACGGAATAGATTGTATAAAAGATTTTAAAGCCACGCCCAATGAATTTAATCAGGCACAAGTGTTTTACGATGAATATCTGCAATACAGGGAAAACCGAAAACCTGCCGAAGAATATGAATTAATTTTACATTGGGCAGAAGATTTAAAACTCGATAATAATTTTGAACTTGTAAATGAAAAACAATACCGCACTCAAAGAACCGATATTGACAGCCTTTTGGCATCTATCGAAAACGACCCTTACGATTTAAAATCTCCTAAAGACCTATACAAACAAAGGGAAGAAGAAAAGTTTCAGAAGACACAGGAAAACATTGGTACAAACATGGCTGTTGTTATGTTTATGGTGGATGCCCTGCAATACTTTGAAGCAATGCCAAATGATGAAATAAAGAAGATAGCTTTTGAAATTGCGATGCAGGGAACACAAGGCTACCGCCCCGACAAAATGGATTACAAGATTAATTCTATCTCAGGTAAAGTGTTTTCAGGTTATCACATTTTGGCGTATTACTTTGTAAGTTGGATGCTTACCGCCCCCGAAAAGGTTTCGCAGTTTGGATTGCCGTATAATGAAGAATATAAAATGGCGTGTTCAATGTTTAAACCGAAAAAATAATTACGCACCTTTCGCACCAGTACCCACTAAAAATTGTAATGATGGAGGATAATAGCATTATTATATACAATACAGATGATGGCAAAGCTGCCGTATCGTTGTATGCAAAAGATGGTAGTATTTGGATGAACCAAAACCAATTGGCAGAACTTTTTGCCACAACTAAACAAAACATCAGTTTACATATAATAAATGTACTGGAAGATAAGGAATTGAATGAAATTTCAGTTGTCAAGGATTACTTGACAACTGCCTCAGACGGTAAAAATTATTCGGTTACTTTCTATTCATTAGAAATGATTTTGGCTATTGGCTTTAGGGTGCGCAGCAAACGTGGCATACAGTTTAGACAATGGGCAAACCGAAACCTCAAAGAATATATGATTAAAGGGTTTGTGATGGATGACGACCGTCTGAAAAACCCTGATGGCAGACCCGATTATTTTGATGAACTACTTGCTCGTATTAGGGATATACGAGCCTCCGAAAAACGGTTTTACCAAAAGGTAAGAGATTTGTTTTCACTCAGCAGCGATTATGATGCAACCGATAAAGCCACTCAGCAATTTTATGCCGAAGCGCAAAATAAAATTCTTTACGCTATTACAGGCAAAACGGCGGCTGAAATTATTGTCGGCAGAGCCAAACAAGACCAACCCAATATGGCATTAACAAGTTGGAAAGGTTCTGTGGTGAGGAAACAAGATATAACGATTGCTAAAAATTATTTAACCGATAATGAAATTGACAGCCTGAATCGTTTTGTAGTAGTGTTTTTAGAGGTAGCCGAATTAAGGGCAAAAGACCGAAAAGATATAACTATGAATTTTTGGCGTGTAAACATTGACCGTATTATTGAGTTGAATGATAAAAAGGTGCTTAAAAGCGCAGGTAAAATAAGCCATGCTCAAATGGAAAAACACGTTGAGGCGGTCTATGAAAAATTTGATGCAAAAAGAAAAGCATTTGACGCTAAAAGTGATGATGAACAAGACCTTGAGGACTTGAAGAAGCTGGAAGATAAAATTAAGAAACTAAAATAATACTACTAAGCTAACATTTACAAACGCTTAGTTTTGCTGAATTTAAAGACGAATGGGAGAAAAAAACTTGGAAATGTTTTTTCATTCAGAACAACTAATTCAAATACGTAGGAATAATTGAACTATGTGTAAAACAAAACATTGAAAATCATATATTTGCATTGAATTAAAAACAAAACTATTTGAACTAATATTTAAAAAAGACATATAACGCATTGCGTTGCTAAAGTTTCTTTTGCAGTAAAATCGCCAGTTTTATAAAACAGAAAGAAGCAGTAGGAGTGCGCCCAAAGGGCGTGTTCTTTTGCTGTTTTCAATTCTGTTTGGGTGTCTGGCGATACCTTCTGCAAGTTGAATTACAAGCAGAGGTTCACGCCTGATTTTTTTATATAAATCAATCTCCTTCCGAACCTCAAGGAAAATAACATTGAGGTTTATGAATAACTCCGAAATACAAAAATTACACGAAACAATTGAATCTCTAAAACGTGAGAACTCCCGCCTACATAAATCTGTAAAAGATAAAAATTATGGATTGGTTTGGATGGATGTTCCCGAAGCGTTTGAAAAAGAAAGCGAAAACAAACTACCAATTTTAAAAGAGGTAAAAGAAAAAGCTATTGTTAATGATGATGGTAAACCTACTCACATTTTAATTGAAGGCGAAAACTACCATGCCCTTACTTGCCTTAATTATACACATAAAGAAAAGATAGATATTATTTATATTGACCCGCCATACAATACAGGAAACGATGGGTTCAAATACAAAGACAAACGGTTTTTAACAAAATACCCCGATGGCACAGACGTGCCAAAAGACAGCCCTTTCAGGCATAGCTACTGGCTTTCCTTTATGAGCAAGCGTTTAGAACTTGCTAAAAACCTTTTAAAGGACACTGGTGTGATTTTTATTTCTATTGATGATAATGAGGTTGCTCAATTGAAATTACTATGCGATAGCATATTTGGTGAAGTTAATTTTGTTGGGCAATGGCATTGGTTCAAATCAGCAACTCCTCCAAATTTATCTCATAAAATTAAAAAAAACATTGAGTACGTAATCGGGTACGAAAAACAAAAAAATAATACGAAATATAGAGGGATTAAAAAAGTAAGTAAAAGTGATGACCCAATTACAAAACCTCAAAACACAGTAAAAATTTTAACTTTTCCTCCTCAAACAATTAATTTTAAAGTACCTGATATAACTGTTAAAACGGGTATTTATGGAACTAAAACATTTCCGAATAGACTCTTAAATGAATTAACTGTAGAGAATGGGAAAAATAAAAACGAAGTGTCATTTGAAAATAGATTTGTTTGGACACAAGGGAAATTGGATGAAGAATTGAAAAACAAAACACTAATAAATTGTTCTAAATCATTAGTTATTTCTTACAAAAAAGGAAATTATGCCGAAGAAGTTCCTCCTAACTTAATAGATGAAAGTGTTGGTGTTGAAACAACAGAAGAAGCAGGTAAAAGATTATTGGAAATGTTTAATGAAAAAGTATTCGATTATCCCAAACCTGTATCGTTAATTTCCTATATTTTAAATTTCAAAAAGGAACAAAAACAGGATTCTGTTATTTTAGATTTTTTTGCAGGGACAGGAACAACAGCTCAATCTGTTTTAGAATTAAACAAAGAAGATGGAGGTAATAGACAGTATATTATTTGTACAAATAATGAAAATGAAATTTGTGAAAAAGTAACATACATCAGAAATGAAAAAATAATAAATGGGTATACAAAACCGAATAAAGAAAAAATTAAAGGGTTTGGTAATTCTTTAAAATATTATAAAGCAGCATTTATCGGTGAAAATGACATTGCAAATTCCAATGATGAAGATACAGCAAAACTTGCTCATCACGCAGGTGAGCTATTGGCACTTGCCGAAAACACGCTTTATGAAGTAGAGCAAACAGAATATTTCCAAATTTTTAAAAGCAACGAAAAATATACTGCTATTTATTTCAGAGAAGAATTTTCGGAATTTGAACAATTTGCATCAAAAGTAGAGGAACTACAAATGCCTGTATCCATTTATGTTTTTAGTTGGGGCAATCAAAGTGAATTTGAGGCAGAGTTCGAGCATATAGGTAATGCGATAGTAAAATCAATACCACAGCCTATTTTAGAAATTTATAAAAGTATTTACAATTTAATTTCGCAATAATGAGCCGATTCAATTTATTAGGATTTCAGAAAACAGCAGTAGATGAGCTTTCGGATACTTTTATTCGCTTATGGAAAACAGGAAGTTCTAAAATTCCTATTGTTTTTAAGTCGCCAACAGGAAGCGGAAAAACATTAATGACTGCTAATTTTATTCATAAATTAAATCATACTCCCAATTGGAAAAATGATAAAGCGTTTATTTGGATAACTTTTAACGATGACCTTGCTATGCAAAGCAAGGAGAAGTTTAAAATTTACTTTTCCACCAACCTTGAAAATGATTTACTTACGGTAAACGACATTAACAGAGGCAAGTTGAAAACGAATGATGTACTTTTTATCAATTGGCAAAAATTAGTTCAGGATAATGCTTCAACAAGAAAGCTAAAGCTGCGTAAACCAGCAAATTCAGAAGAACAAAAAGAATCAGGAAGCTATTTTGAAGATGTTATTGATGCAACACATAAAGAAAAAAGGGAAATAATATTAATAGTTGATGAAAGTCATAAAAATGCAAGTACAACACTTGCAAACGAAATTATTGATTACATAAACCCACGAATAATTATTAATGTTTCGGCTACACCTGAACATGAGCCTTCAGTATCTGATGTTACACATAATAGAGCAGGGTTTGTTGAAGTAGAAAGAACAGATGTAGTAGAACAAGGTTTAATTAAAGAAAAAATAGTTGCTCAAACGGAAGAAGATTTGCTTAAACACAAAGGAGAAGATTCGGATGAGGTATTAATAGATTTAGGAATTGAAAAAAGGGAGCAATTAAAAAACGAATATGAGCAACTCAATAAGGATATAAATCCACTTGTTTTAATTCAACTTCCAAATGATGATAATGAAAAGATAGAGGCAGGACAAAAGACAAAAGAACAATTTGTATTAAATTATCTAACTTCAAAAGGTGTTAAAGAAAGCGAAATAGCCTTATGGTTTGATGGTAAACAAAAAAACAAAGAGTATATAGAGGATAATAATAATCCTGTAAAATTTATGCTTTTTAAACAAGCAGCTGGTACAGGATGGGATTGTCCAAGAGCAAGTATATTAGTAATGTTTCGTGAAATTCAAGAACCGAAATTTAGGACTCAAACTATCGGTAGAATTTTAAGAATGGCAGAGCCAAATAAAAAAGAAGATTATAAAAATTCACCAAATCTTCGTACTGGATTTCTATACACAAACTACAAACGTAATGAAGTAGAGAAATATGAAATTTTGGATAAGAACAAGGCATTCACAGAAATTGCTATTAGAAAAAAAGGCATTGATGTAGGTGATTTTAGTTTAGAGTCAGCATTTGTATCAAGAATTAATTATGGCGATTTAAGTAACTCTTCAAAATTTCAAGCGAGTTTTATTAAGTCGATAAATAATACTTTTGAAATTACAGGTGATGATATAATGGATAAGTCAAGAGAGAAATTGGAAAAAGCAGGGATTGATTTAACATCAAAGGTCACTTATGAAATTATTGTAAATGCACAGTATGAGGATTTAGACCAGTTAGATTTAGAGTTTACAAAAAAAGGTGAAGAGCTTAAAATTGAGATGTCGAGAAATGATATTGAGAAAACATTTAACTATTTATGCTTTGAATTATTAAAAGAACAAACTGAAAAAGAATCAAAAATTACAAACATTTCCCGTTCGTGGAGTCCGCTAAAATCAGCATATAGAGTATGGTTCAAACAAATTTTAGGAGAGGATAGTAATTTATATTATCGAGTCTTTATTAATGATATAAATAAAGGAGCAAGCAGTAAGTTCCGTCCTGCTCTTACCCAAGCATTGAAAGATTACCGACCAATATTAAAGGGAATATTAGATAAAAGAAAAAAAGAGGCAGAAAAAAGAGAAAGGCAGATTCAACTCACAAATGCAACCCCATGATTTAAAAATACTTCATTAGGGGTTAAATATCCTAATTTTT
>CAISYK010000631.1 GCA_903889605.1 uncultured Bacteroidota bacterium | reverse complement strand
CCTTCATGCTTTTTTCTTTTTATTCTACTTCAATGCCCATAAATTTTTATACATATCTTTGTTAATAACGACTCTAAAAAATTACCGAACTATTGTTTATAAAATCTTCATTAAATTTTAATAATTAAATATTGGTATCGAATTACGAAACTGAACGAAGCTTTGGAGATAATTTACATGCTAATTAAAAACTTCCTTATTTTTACTTTATAGTTTTAACATTTCAGAAATGTCCGCTTATTATACAAGTAATTTCAATACTTGTATCCAATGATTCCCTGTTTTTTTTATACACGATTAAAAGGTATTAATAACCTGAGTTCGATTATTAATACGAAACTATTTCTGCTATAGCCCAATAAAATTGCTTGTTAAAGTACCACCGTCTGAAGACCGCGGAAACAATCCATGCAAAATTATTAATTTTTTTGAATTAGTTGCCACGCCTTTTAATGCGTGGATTTGATAAACCAATGTTATTATTGGGCTTTAGCCTAAATTAACATTCGAACTCATGTTAACCTGCATTTATATTGGTTTTCAAAATAAAGTATTTCTGATTTGTAAAGTAAAGTGATCTGCATTTATTTAATCAGTTAAAGTTTTCCATTCCAATAAATAAAGTTAAAACTTGTTAAAGAGTTATTAGGTTAATTTTTTTTATCTTTCCTTTGCTCAATGAAATCGAAAGCAATAATATTCTGTTTTAATTTTGTGTTAGCAATAGTATACTCAGGCTATTCTAAAACTTTGGAAGCGATGCCTCCGAATGATCACGGAAATGTTCAGAAGGAATCATTGCTCACTCCTAATACATCACAAAGCGAAAGTCGAAATTTTTATGTTAGCCTATTAAGTGAAGATATTTGGTTGTTAGATGAAGATAATGAAGATGTAAATAACTCAGCAAGGAATAAATTTTCTTTTAAACAAAGCGCATTCACCAAAATTTTATTCAATTCACACATTTCTTTCGACAACTTCTCCAAAAGATTCTGGTCCACCGGATATTTTATAAATTTTTGCCAGCACAGTTTTATTTCCTTAAGAGTGCTAAGACTCTGATTTTTATTCTCATTGTTTTGATGGAACATGTTTTCTAATCTCCATTGCCCATCCAAAATTTAATCCACTCCATAATTTTCGTCTTCATAGATTTGAGGCTGTAATATTCTATTAATAATAATAGAAATTCAGCAACAATGCTGAAGATTTGATGGATGTTGTGAGACAACAATTTTTTTTCTGAATATATTTAACCGCCATGAATAATACAACATTTATAATAGGCCTATGTGCCGCTATAAGCTTTACCGCCTGTACTTCGAAAAAAGAAGAAAAAACTGAAAGAGGGAAATTTACCATAACTAGTCCGCTATTAATGGATACCTCTTTCGCAAAGTCGTATGTTGCCGAAATACAGTCTCTGCAAAATATTGATATCCGCGCTAAAGTCAAAGGATATATAGAAACAATTAATGCAGATGAAGGTAAACATGTTAGTGCTGGCCAAATTCTTTTCACCATCAGAGCTAAGGAATACGAAGACGAATTATTGAAGGCCAAAGCAAATGAAAAAACAGCTGAATTGGAAATGCAGAATGTTAAAACACTTGCAGAAAAAAATATCGTTTCCCAAACAGAATTGGCATTGGCATTGTCAAAATTAGATGAAGCAAAAGCCGAAGAAGCGCTTGCTCAGTTATATCTTTCGTATACCGAAATAAAAGCTCCTTTTGATGGAACAATTAATAGAATTCAATTCAAAGCAGGAAGCTTGATTGATGAAGGATCCCTATTAACCTCTCTTTCAAACAACAAAGAAGTCTATGCTTATTTTAATGTCACTGAATTAGAGTATTTGGATTACCAAGCTCAAAATGGAAATAATGCAAAAAATAGTGCAGAGCTTCTATTGGCAAATAACCAACTGCATAAATATAAGGGGATTGTTGAAACCATTGAAGGGGAGTTTGATAAAAACACCGGCAGCATTGCTTTCAGGGCAAAATTCCCTAACCCTGAATTACTTTTAAAACACGGTGAAACCGGCAGGGTTCAATTAACAAATGAAATCAAAAATGCATTGCTGATTCCGCAAAAATCAACGTTTGAAATTCAGGATAAAATTTATGTTTATGTTGTGGATGAAAATAATGTGGTTAAGTCCAGGAATATTTCAATAAAACAGAGAATGCCAAATTTGTATGTTATAGAAAACGGGCTTTCAGTAAATGATAAAATCATATTTGACGGAATTCAAAACGTTAAAGAAGATGATAAGATCCAAACTGAATTTATTTCTCCTAAACAGGCAATAGATCAGTTACAATTAATCAAACATTAACAGCTTTAACACCAAAATAAAATATTATGTTCAATAAATTCATACATAGGCCTGTACTATCTATTGTTATCTCTCTTGTAATTATCCTGCTTGGTGTTATAGCACTAATTCAATTGCCGGTAACTCAGTTCCCTTCAATTTCTCCTCCAAAAGTAAATATTAATGCAGAATATCCTGGTGCGAATGGAGAACTAATGATCAAAGCAGTTGTCATTCCATTGGAGCGTGCTATTAACGGAGTGCCTGGAATGAAATATATCGCATCTGATGCAGGTAACGATGGTGAATGTTTAATAACAGTAGTTTTTGAATTAGGAACCGACCCTAATATTGCTTCTGTAAATATTCAAAATCGGATAGCCGCTGTGATTAATAAATTACCGCCAATAGTTGTGAAAGAAGGTGTTAAGATCACAAGGGAGGAATCAAATATGCTTATGTATATAAACTTGTTCAGTAAAGATCCGAGTTTAGATATCCAGTTTATATACAATTTTGCTGATATTAATTTACTTGATGAATTGAAGAGAGTTGATGGTGTTGGATTTGCCGATATTCTTGGCGATAGAGAATATGCTATGAGAATTTGGTTGAAACCGGACAGAATGTTGGCATACTCTATTTCAACTGATGAAGTTTTAAAAGCAATAGATGAACAAAGTTTAGAAGCTGCACCTGGCAAGACAGGTGAAAGTTCAGGTAAAAAGTCACAGGCTTTTGAATATGTTTTAAAATATCCCGGCAGATATACCACCAAAGAAGCCTATGAGAATATTATATTGAAATCAAGTCCGGACGGACAAATACTGCGTGTTAAGGATGTCGCTGAAGTTGAATTCGGCAACGCCTATTATGATATATATTCAACGCTGAATGGAAAACCTTCTGCTGCAATAATGGTCAAACAATCTTATGGAAGTAATGCAAGCGATGTTATAAAAAACATAAAAAAAAGAATGGAGGAAATAAAAGCAAGTTCATTTCCGAAAGGAATGGATTATGAAATAAGTTATGATGTTTCAAAATTTTTAGATGCATCCATAGAAAAAGTAATTCACACATTGATTGAAGCCTTTTTATTGGTGGGGCTGGTGGTATTTATATTTCTGGGAGATTGGCGCTCTACCTTGATTCCGGCTATTGCAGTTCCTGTATCCTTAATCGGCACCTTCTTTTTTATGCATTTTTTTGGAATCACCCTTAACCTGATAACACTGTTTGCCTTGGTGCTGGCCATTGGAATTGTAGTAGATAATGCTATTGTAGTAGTTGAGGCTGTCCATGCAAAAATGGAAGAAAAAAATCTGACCCCAAAGGCAGCAACAGAATCAGCAATGTCTGAAATTAGCGGTGCAATCATAGCTATTACGCTGGTTATGGCTGCTGTTTTTATTCCTGTTGCATTTATGACAGGCCCCGTGGGGATTTTCTACCGGCAGTTTTCCGTAACAATGGCTACATCCATTATTTTGTCAGGTATAATCGCCTTAACATTAACTCCTGCCTTATGTGCCATTTTGCTGAAAAATACCAACGGAATTGAAAAAAGAAAAAACCTGTTGAATCGTTTTTTAAATGGATTCAATAATTGGTTCATTCGTGTCCTTGGGAAATACAAAAAATTATTGACTATAATCGTAAACCGAAGAGTGGTAACATTTTTGGCATTATTAATATTCTGTATCGGTACTTGGGGTTTAAGCTCTCTGATTCCATCCGGGTTTATTCCAAATGAAGACCAGGGTGTTTTTTATGCTATCATAAACACACCTCCGGGATCAACATTAGAAAGAACAAATGAAGTTAGTATGAAGATACTAAAAGCAGCAGAAGGAATAGAGGATGTAAAATCTGTATCATCTTTGGCTGGTTTTGAAATTCTATCTGAGGGTGAAGGATCCAGTGCCGGTACCTGCCTGATTAACCTAAAAAGTTGGGATGAAAGAAAACATTCCACGGAAGAAGTTATGAAGGAATTGGAAATGAAAACAAAAGACATAAAGGGAGCCACAGTTGAATTCTTTCCTCCTCCTGCGGTGCCGGGTTATGGGGCTGCCGGCGGATTTGAATTACGCCTTTTAGATAAAACAGGCAGCGGTGATTACAAAAAAATGGAAACTGTAAACAATGACTTTGTAAAAGAATTAAATAAACGGCCGGAACTTGCATCTGTTTTTACTTTTTATAGTGCAAGTTTCCCGCAGTATATGTTGAATGTTGATAATGACAAAGCTCAGCAAAAGGGGGTTTCGGTTGATAATGCCATGAATAACTTGTCAATACTTATCGGAAGTGATTATGAAACCAGTTTTATTAAGTTTGACCGTCAGTATAAAGTGATGGTGCAGGCTCTGCCGCAATACAGAGAATTGCCTCAGGATATTTTGAAACTTTATGTAAAAAACGACCGCGGCGAAATGGTCCCATACTCAGCATTTATGACGGTCGATAAGGTTTATGGGATGGATGAAATTACCAGGCACAATATGTATAACTCATCTGAAATAAGCGGTTCTGCAGCTCCAGGATACAGCAGCGGAAGTGCTATTGCTGCTATTACTGATGTGGCAAAAAATAAATTACCAAGAGGTTTTGGTATAGACTGGGCAGGTATTTCAAAAGATGAAGTTGGAAGAGGAAATGAAGCCATTTATATTTTTCTCATCTGCCTGTTATTTGTGTATCTCGTTTTAGCCGCTCAGTACGAAAGTTTTATATTACCATTGCCTGTTATTTTGTCGCTGCCTATGGGAATATTCGGCGCCTTTTTTTTACTTAAAGTCTTAGGATTAGAAAACAATATATATGCACAGGTTGCTATTTTGATGTTAGTTGGATTGCTGGGTAAAAATGCAGTATTGATAATAGAGTTTGCCGTTCAAAAACACCGCGCAGGAAATACAGTATTTCAAGCTGCCATTGCAGGTGCTGCAGTTCGACTGCGCCCAATCTTAATGACATCATTTGCCTTTATTGCCGGTTTAATTCCACTAGTATTTGCATCAGGTCCGGGTGCAATTGGTAACAGAACTATTGGAGCAGCTGCAGGCGGAGGAATGCTGTTCGGGACAATATTTGGTGTAATTATCGTTCCAGGCCTTTACTATATTTTCGCAAGCATTTCAGAAAAACACCTGATTATTGATAATGAAGAAGAAAATCCTTTAACTGAAGAAATTGAATAAAATGAAACTATTAAAAACATATAAAATCGTTAGTATTTTATCAATATGCATATTTTACGAGAGCTGTAAAGTTTCTGCACCTATGCAAAAAGCGGAATTTAAATCTTTACCCTCATCATATACAACGGCGAAAGACTCCATTAATTCGGCTGAAATAAAATGGAAAGATTTTTTTTCTGACAAAAATTTAATTGCACTCATTGATACTGCCCTGAATAATAATAAAGATTTATTAGTGGCTTTGCAGGATATAGAGATTGCCGGAAATAATGTTAAATTGAAAAATGGACTTTTATTTCCAAATGTTTCCGGAGGCGGAGCTTTTGGTGTTGATAAGGTTGGTCGATATACTGCTGATGGTGCAGGTGAAGCTGTTACTGATATAACCCCAGGACGATTAGTGCCGGATCCGCTTACTGATTATTTTATTGGTATCCAAACAAATTGGGAAGCGGATATCTGGGGCAAACTTCGGAACTCTAAAAAAGCGGCATTTGCAAGATATTTGGGTAGTGTTGAAGGTAAAAACTTTGTTGTTACTAATTTAGTTTCTGAGGTAGCAAATTACTATTACGAGCTGCTTGCATTGGATAATGAATTGGAAATCATCAGAGAAACAATTAAATTGCAGAATTCGGCATTGGAAATTGTAAAAGTCCAGAAAGATGCTTCAGTAGTCACTGAATTAGCGGTAAAACAATTTGAAGCCCAACTATATAATTCACAAGGTTTGGAATTTAACGTTCTTCAAAAAATTACAGAGAGTGAGAATAAAATAAATTTTCTATTAGGAAGATTTCCGCAAACAATTCTTAGAGACAAAATAACATTCACCGACCCAATTCCAATGCAGATCAAAGCTGGAATTCCTTCCCAATTATTAAAAAATCGCCCGGACATTAAGCAAGCAGAACTTGAATTATTTGCGGCTAAATGTGATGTGAAAGCTGCCCAAGCTGCATTTTATCCATCTTTCAACATTACCGGTGCAGCGAGATTTAACGCGTTTAATGCAGGTTATCTTTTTACTACACCTCAATCATTGGCCTATTCATTAATTGGCGATTTAGCTGCGCCATTAATCAATCGGAGTGCCATCAAAGCAGAATTTAATAGTGCGAAAGCCTTTCAAATTGAAGCAATGTGTAATTTTCAAAAAAATATTTTAAATGGTTATGTTGAAGTATCGAATGAATTATCGAGCATCAATAATTTAGAACAGCTTTATAACTTAAAATCAAAAGAAGTAGAAGCACTGACAAAATCTATTGATGTTTCCAGCGATTTATTTAAATCAGGGAGAGCTACATATCTGGAAGTTCTAATGACGCAGCACGATGCATTAGAATCTAAATTAGAATTGGCAGATGTAAAAAAACGTCAATTTATTTCAGTAACGAATATCTATAAAGCTTTAGGCGGCGGATGGAAGTAAGTGCATCTTAAAATGCATGCAAAGGCTTGAAGATTAACTTTCACCCACTAAAACAAAGGCTGACAAACTAGTAATTAGTGCCGGCAAGAAAACACAAGTTTTTCAAAAAAAAGATTTTGTTTTTGACAAAAAGTCGGACTAAAACTATTGTAAAAATGAATTAGTCAAAAAAATGAGGATGTATTTTTAAAATTTTCCAACAAGAAACACCT
>CAISYK010000630.1 GCA_903889605.1 uncultured Bacteroidota bacterium | reverse complement strand
TTTATGTGGATATGCCGGATCTGAATGAAAGAAAAGATATTTTTAAGGTTCATTTAAAACCATTAAAAATTGACTCTTCTGTAGATGTTGACTTTTTAGCAAAACAAACTCCAGGATTTTCAGGTGCTGATATAGCCAATATTTGTAACGAAGCGGCATTAATTGCGGCACGACATGATAAGAAGATGATTGAAAAACAAGATTTTTTGGATGCCGTTGACCGTATAATAGGGGGCCTTGAAAAGAAAAACAAAATCATATCTGTTCATGAAAAAAATGTGATCGCTTATCATGAAGCCGGACATGCTGCAACAAGCTGGCTGCTTGAACATGCATCACCGCTCATTAAGGTAACAATTATTCCGCGCGGCAGATCGTTAGGCGCAGCTTGGTATTTACCTGAAGAGCGTCAAATAACTACCACTGAACAATTGTTGGATGAAATGTGTGCAACGCTTGGCGGACGCGCTGCAGAAGAAGTTATGTTCGGTAAAATTTCTACAGGCGCATTGAGCGATTTAGAAAAGATTACCAAACAAGCGTACGCAATGATAACTATTTACGGCTTAAACAGTAAAATAGGCAATGTTAGTTTTTATGATTCTACTGGTGCTAACGAATATGGTTTCACCAAACCATACAGCGAAAAAACTGCGCAGATAATTGATGAAGAAGTAAGTAAACTGATTGAAATTGCTTATATACGCGCTAAGGATCTGCTTACCAAAAATAAACATTTATTAAAACTGCTCGCTGAAAAACTTCTTGAAAAGGAAGTTATTTTTAAAGAAGATCTGGAAATTATTTTCGGTAAAAGACCTTTTGATATTGAAGAACAGCCTTTATTAAAAGTTGTTGCTTCCGAATCAAAAACCGAAATCTCAAATACAGAAACAAAAACCGAAGAAAAAAAGGAAGAGAAAAAGGAAGAGAAAAATGGAGAGAACACTGCACCTGATAATTAGGCGGAAAAACCTATAAATACATTATTTTAAGTGTTGAACATTTTTAATTTTTTGTGATTATGCAAAGCAACACCACCTCGAAAGAAAAGATTCTAAAAAAAATACGTAAGGCATTAACTCACAAATCATCCCAGGAAATGGTTGATTTGGATAAAGAGTCGGAGATCTTTACTTCTTCTGATGAACCGCTTGAAATACAGTTTGCACAAAATTTTTCTGCAGTCAACGGCAAATTTATTTTTTGCGAAAATGAAAATGAGTTTATCGAAAACTTTGATTTTATTGCAAAAGATAACAATTGGAAAAACATATTCTGCCTTGAACCTGCACTCAAAGACATGCTCAGAAAAGGCAAAATTAAATTCTCAGATAAGGAAGAGGATCTTTTAAATACTGATATTGGCCTTACACTTTGTGAGTGTCTTGCGGCACGTACCGGAAGTGTTATTGTAACTTCCAGACAAGCATCTGGACGAAGGCTGCCTGTATACTCTAACATACATATTGTTGCCGCTTATACTTCTCAGCTTAAGCATGATATTAAAGATGCATTAAAGTTTATCCGCGAAAAATATAAAAATCAGCTGCCATCAATGATTTCAACTATCACAGGTCCAAGCAGAACTGCAGATATTGAAAAAACCATGGTGCAGGGGGCACATGGTCCAAAAGAGATTTTCGTATTCTTAATTGACGATATACAACCAGCTGATTAGCAAATAAAATCGGTAGGCTTACCGTCGCTTTTCCAAAAAAAATTTCATGTTTAATGATGTCAAGCGGCAATACCACCGAGCGGTTTTTTATGTATATTTGAAAAAATATAATAATAAAATACCGCATAAATTAGTCTAAAAAAAACAGCAATTTTCAAATTTACAATCAGATTGACAAACAAAGTTTGAGCGGAGTTTTTTACAATCTAGTGATTATTAACGTAAATTAATAAAAGGAGATTTGGCACAAATAACAAATGAGAAGCTAAAACATTTCATCAGGGAAAAAGGTATTTATGCAGCAATGATAATAACTGTTTGCGGCTTAATAGGCATTCCAATACTTTTTTTGCTTGTATCGTCTACAGTTATCGGTATAGGTACAATACTGATCATGTTTTTTGGCTGCGGGATGCTTGGCATAATTCAATGGAAATATGTAAAAGATGATATTGATATGGCCTATAATCAATTTGCAATGTATGCATTTGCAGGGTTTGGAATGTGCTTAGTCAATTTAATATTATTCATAAATTTCAGCATCCCAATAAAGAGCCATACCGAAACTTATACTATTTCCAGGGCTGGAAGCTATAATGAAATAGTTATAGCAGATAAAGATGAAAATGGCAGTATAGAAAGAGTTTTAAACTCGTATATAAGCGATCACCCGAATGATGCTTCATCGTCTGCAAATGAAATAACAATTTCTTTTAAAACAGGTTTGTTTGGTTTGGATATTATAAGCAATTGTACATTTAAATAAATATCAAAGGCTGCCCAGGTAACTATAATCCTGAACAACGGCGCATAAAAATTGTGCATTAGGCAGATTTGTAGTAATTCCCATCGCCGCTTTAGTTTTCAAAGCAAGTTTATTAATAGCTTCGAAATTATTTGACTGAATACATACATGCATTACCTCTTTTATAATTGCAACATCATTATCGGTAAGCCGCGATACTTCAGGGAAAATTAATTTATATTCAGGCTTTAATTTATTGAAAATCGTATCGCTTAATTGTATTTTTTGTTTCATTTTTATTACCGTTGTTCCTGCAGCCATATCGCCTACCCTCTGTCCTTTACCATTTATTAATATTGCTATAAGTGCAACTGCTCCGCCAAACAAACGCATGTCAATTATTCGCAGCAGCCATCGTAAAAGATATGCACCGAAATGAGCTTGTGTGCCATCCAGCTTTACTACCTTTATTTTCATAATCATTTTACCAAATGATTTACCCTGAAAAAACACTTCACATCCTAAATCATAGAATAAAATAGGCAAAGAAACAAATGACACAAAAGCAATGCTTTCAAAAAGAATCCCATTGGTAAGTGAAACTATTAACACCACCAGCAAAAAATAGGCGGTAAAAAACAAATAGTCCAGCAGTGTTGCCAAAATACGATCCCCAATGCTGGCAAGTTCGTATTCTATGTCAACATTTTGAGTAGTTTGTATGCGAATATTATCCATAATAAAGCAGTCAAAAACAATTCTAAAAAATAAAACTTTATAAAAATAACTAATCTAAAGTTTTAACCCAAAAATAATTTCAAATGATTATTTTTTATAAATTTACAAAAGAACAATTAAGTATCAGGAATAAAAATATCATTACAATACCTTCAGTAATGTATCGAAATATAATTACCGCGAAATTATCAAAATGATTAAAAGAGAATAATTTAGATATGAAAGAAATAACATTTCTAAATCAAAATGCCGATAAATGGCAGCAGTTTGAATTGCTTATCACCAGTAAAGGAGGTTCCGATCCCGATTTAATGGCTGATTTATTTGTTCAGCTCACGGATGATTTATCATATTCCAAAACCAACTATCCTAAATCAAAAACTACTCAGTATCTTAATTCTATTGCCGCGCGGGTTCACCAGGAAATATATAAAAACAAAAAAGAAAAAAGCGGACGCATCTTAACTTTTTGGAAATATGAACTGCCGTTTATTTTTAAAAATTCACACAAACAATTATTGTATGCTTTTTTAATATTTACAACGGCGATGCTTATTGGTGTAATTTCCGCAGCTTATGATGACACATTTGTACGCCTTATTCTTGGTGACAGTTATGTTAATATGACATTGGAAAACATTGACAAAGGAGACCCTATGGCTGTTTATAAAAGCATGAATCAAATAGACATGTTCTTCGGCATTACAATAAATAACATCAAGGTGGCATTCGTATGTTTTGCATTAGGAATATTATTTTCTTTTGGAACCGGCGTTATGCTTTTATATAATGGAATTATGCTTGGCGCATTTCAATATTTCTTTTTTGCAAAAGGTTTGCTGCTTCAGTCTGTATTAGTTATATGGATTCATGGAACATTAGAAATATCAGCAATCATCATTGCTGGATGTGCTGGTTTAGTTATGGGAAACAGCATTTTGTTTCCAGGTACTTATTCACGCGGAGTATCATTTATCAAAGGGGCAAAACAAGGTGTAAAAATTGTAGTTGGTTTAATTCCTGTATTTATAACTGCCGGCTTTTTCGAAAGTTTTGTTACACGATATTCGCAAATGCCAATGTGGTTAAGCCTGACAATTATCGGAATCTCCTTGCTGTTTATTATTGGGTATTTTATCATTTATCCTATACATTTGAATAAAATATCGGACAATGAATTTAAACGTATTAAAACATTGTAAATACAATATTAAAAAAAACGTAATCAGCTCTAACCAAAATAACTTAATTAACTTATAAAAAAATGGAAACAAAAGAAAAAATTAACTTCCGTCAGGTTAGAGATTTTGGAGAAACTTTTAATGTTTCGGTAAAATTTTTTCGTCAGAATTTTAAACTTTTTTTTCAATCATTGATTTTTATTGCAGGCCCCTTTTTATTAATTAGTGCTGTTGCCGGCGCTTTTTACCAATCAAATGCAGTGAGCATGTTCTCAATATCCAAGATGGGGCAGTCTAACATATTTTCACAATTCGGCTGGACGTATTTAATTTTTATTCTGGCTTCAATATTGGCTCACATGGCACTTATCGGCACTGTTTTCTCATTTATGATAAACTACATGGAAAAAGGACCGGAAGGATTTACAGTAAATGATGTAGGACAAACCTTAGTTAAAAATATAGGCAATATTCTTTCTGTATTTTTTATATTGATGTTTTTAACTATTATAGTAATTGCAGCAGCGGGTGCAACTATTTTTGGATTAGCAAGTGCAGTACCTGCTTTGGGGATTTTGTTTGGAATAGCTTTGTTTTTTGGTATACTAATTATTCTGCCCCCTGTAATGTGGCAGCTGTCCGTTGTTTACTTAATAAAAATGCAGGAACAGGGCAGTGTATTTAAATCTTTTTCCCGTACAAGCAAAGCACTGAAAGGCAATTTCTGGTGGACATGGGTAATTATGGTTTGCGCGGTAATGGCAATAGGAATTATCTCAATGGTATTTGCACTCCCGCAAGCTGTTTATCAGATGGTGCTTATGTTCAGCCATATAAAAGACGCATCAGGCGAAACTTCTATTCCATTTTTAGTTGTTGCAACTGTTTGTACTTTTTGCAGCACATTATTATACAGCGGAATATATGTAATAAGTGCATTCCACTATTACAGTCTTGCTGAACAAAAAGACGGCATTGGTTTAATGGAAAGGATAGATGAAATCGGCAATACACCAAATAATAATGAGGAGCTGCAATACTAAATTATTCTGCTTTGCAGAATGGCGTCTGGTAAGCTCCTTATACTGGGTAATTTTTTTATTACTGTATGGTCTGCTATACGGCTCAAATGTCTATTGCATAAATAATCACCCCAAAGGGAATAATATAGTTTTTTTCGATTCCGCAAAAACCGAAGTAAGAGAACCGGGTGTAAAAAAACAACAAGAATTATTAAACAACAGCGACTACAAATACGACCGTATTGGTCCCGCCCCAAAAACAATTTGGGAGCGTTTTAAAGATTGGTTTTGGCGAAAGATAGACGAGCTGTTCAGCAGCAACGGCGGTCATATAGGCCTCCGCATTTTAGAATATATACTTATTGCTGCAGCTATCGTAATAATTATTGTATTACTATCTAAAAATAATATACGTGCTTTATTTTACGGCAAAAGTGCTGCTGTAACTATTGATTTTAATGAATTTGAAGAAGACATTCATAAAATAAATTTCAGCGAATTAATTGCAGCGGCACTTTCTGAAAAAGATTTCAGGCGGGCAGTTCGTCTGCATTTTTTAAAACTGCTGAAAGAATTGACCGACAAAAATCTTATCGCATGGAAAATAGACAAAACGAACAACGATTATTCTATTGAGCTTGCAAACAGCATATACAGTGAACATTTCAGAGAGCTGGCAATTTCTTACGAATATATATGGTATGGAAATTTCCCATTAGACGAAACTAATTTTAAAAATACAATTGAGAAATTTAAGATGTTGGAAATTTGATGCTGAAGGGAAATATTAAATATATTATAATTTTAGCTGTTTGCTTTACGGCCCTTATCTTTCTGCAGATAATTGCGCCAAAACCAACAGATTGGAGTATTTCATTACCAAGTACAATAGATGCTAATGGAACAAAAAAGTATTGTGTGGATTTTAATTCCACAACTCAAGATGCTGGGAATAGACCTGCTATAAAGATTGATAC
>CAISYK010000629.1 GCA_903889605.1 uncultured Bacteroidota bacterium | reverse complement strand
TAAAAAGGCTATTGATTTGGGCGTAACTACCTTGGAAATGGACGCTGTTATTACCAAAGATAAAAAAGTTATTATCAGCCATGAACCGTTTTTTAATCATGAAATTACTACTAAGGCTAATGGAAACTACATAAAAGAAAGCGATGAGAAAGCCCTAAACATTTATGAAATGACATACGAGCAAACGCAGGAGTTTGATGTAGGATTAAAACCTCACCCGCGTTTTCCATTACAGCAAAAAATGAAAGCTCATAAACCAAAATTGAGTGATGTTATTGATAGTGCGGAAGCATATACCAAAGCTAAAGGTTTACCAGCTATTCAGTATAATATCGAAACCAAAAGCACTGCTCCGACAGATGACATTTTCCATCCCAAACCTGAAGAATTTGTTGATCTGATAATGGCAATAATTATTGAAAAGAAAATCGGGGAACGCGTCATAATTCAATCCTTTGATATGCGCACTCTGCAGTATCTTCATATAAAATATCCTTCTATCAGAACAGCATATTTATATGAGCCCCCGTCTCTAAAGTCCTTTTCAGCACGATTGAAAGATCTTGGTTTTGTTCCAACCATTTATTCTCCTGATTATTCTACTGTCAATACAGATCTTATCAAAGAATGCAAAGGATTGGGCATAAAAATAATTCCCTGGACAGTTGAAGACCTTGCAAAAATGCAGGAATTGAAAAACATGGGAGTTGACGGGTTAATAAGTGATTTCCCTGATTTATATAAGCAATTGAAATAAAAATTAGGCATCAAAACAATTTTTCAGCAGGTAAATAAATTAATTAAAGCAGACTACAGTTAAATTGTAAAATTGATCTGTAATTGCCTGCTGTTGAATTGGAAAATTGATATTATTATCTTTACTTTTACAAAAAACAAATTAATCTTAAAAACAGAAATATATGTCAGCATTTTTAGGTGAATTCATAGGAACAATGTTATTAATAATTTTCGGGGGAGGAGTTGTTGCTGGTGTGATATTAAAAGGGACAAAAGCAGAAAATTCAGGGTGGATAGTTATTACAAGCGGCTGGGGACTTGGAGTTGTAATGGCTATTTATGCCGTGGGCAGTGTAAGCGGGGCACATCTTAATCCTGCTGTTACTATTTCATTGGCTTGTGTGAATGAATTCCCATGGGAAAAAGTGCCGTTATATGTTTTAGCTCAGATGTTGGGTGGGTTTTTCGGCGGTGTAATAGTGTGGCTGCACTATTTACCTCATTGGAAAGAAACCAAAGATCCGGCAACACAGCTTGCAGTTTTTTCAACAGGCCCGGCCATTCGTAAAACATGGGCTAACCTTTTGAGTGAGATCATTGGTACATTTATTTTGATTTTTGGAATTTTAACTATCGGCGCAAACTCTTTTTCAGAAGGGTTAAAACCTTTGGCTGTAGGCGCATTAGTTGTAGTTATTGGTTTATCGCTTGGCGGAACCACGGGGTATGCAATAAATCCAGCCCGTGACCTTGGCCCGCGCATAGCACATTTTTTACTGCCGATAATCGGAAAAGGAAAATCCGACTGGGGGTATGCCTGGATTCCTGTTGTAGGGCCTTTATTGGGAGGCATGTTCGGCGCACTAATGTTTAAAGCGCTTTTTAAACAAGAATGTTCGCATTTAATGTGGGTTGTAGCTCCTATCATTTTGATAATAATAATACTTGCTGTTATTCAGGAAGGCCGTTCAGTTTCAAAAGAAGAGCGGGCGGTTAAATAATTATAGTTCAGCCTCTTTACTTTTTGGAAAGGCACTAATTAAGTTTCGATGAAAAAAAACAGATCACAAAGGCTCTTTCAATGTTAATGCCGTGTTAGGGATTGCAGCGGAAATCCTTTTTGTGAGGAACGAACAAAAAGATTGAAGCGAAAAGCCCG
>CAISYK010000628.1 GCA_903889605.1 uncultured Bacteroidota bacterium | reverse complement strand
AGAAAAATCAGAAGGCTTTACGAAAAAACGCGCGTTTTGGAAATATAAAAAATATTTACTATGTTTGCAACCTTACATTGATTTTTTTCGTAAATACATTTAATATATTAACTTAATTTAAAATTAAAACTATGCTGGAATACGGAATAGGTGGAACCGAGAGAAAATTGAATAATGCTAATGAAGCATTTGGGGATATCTCTCAAAACAGAACGATTTTTGTTCAGAAACTTACACAGGAGCCTCCATTTTCTCCCGAGGCTGTTTTCGATTTGAAAACAGTAGAAGAAGTATTTGATCATTTTCAACCTGCCTGCGAAATTGACTTTGAAACATCGGAAGGTGCGACTCAATCTGAAACAATTCGTTTTAACAATTTAGGTGATTTCGGCCCCAAAGGAATTAAAGGCAAAAGTAAATTTTTGGAGGATTTATCCAATAGCGAAGAACAGCATCTTAGGATTGTCAAAGAATTAAAATCTAATCGTGCTTTACAAAGCGTTGTTCAGAATCCGGAAACTAAACAGGCTCTGATGTCAGCTATTCAGCAAATGATTGCCGAACTTGAAGGAACAGGAATTTAAAAAATATAATTAATACAAATATTTTCATAATCTTAAAAATATAAAAAATGAGTCCAGAAACTAGTCCTGAATTCGATTCTTCTAAACAAGAAAAATTTGCCCATAAAGAAGGAGCCGTATCAGATATTAATGACAGTGTAGCGAAACTTGCAAAATTCGGAGGGTTTAAAATTATTGAGGGAAGTATTAAAGGCACTCAAAATTTAAACCCCGAGTCCAAAGCAAGAAAAAAGATATTTCTGACGGATGCAAGCAAAAAGGCTGAACGTGAAACGCTGAAAAAAACATTGCAGATTTGGAAAGAATTACTTTCCGGTTCTAGTGATATTGCCGAAATGGTTGCTAAAAGCCAATCAAGTGCAGATGTTGCTTCTAAAACATTGAAAACTAATCTAAAAAATGCCGTTAAGTCTACAAAGGAAATGGAAGCTTCTTACCGCTCCCTACAGCTTTTCTTCAAAAATACTGAGTCGGATAAAATAAAAAACCTAACTATTTTTAATGCTGATCTTGAACAATTAAAAGATTTGGACAATCCGACTTTCTTTAATGAAATAGCTGAACAGATTAAGGGTGGTTATGATAGGATGGATCTAAGAGAAAATTATTCAATCTTATCTATTCCAGGATACTTAGGCTCTGGTGCTGTTGTTGACAAATGGGCTAAAATGTGTCACGACAATAAAGTTATGCTTGTAACAGATTTCGAAAATTTAGAAAACCCTGATGGCGTTTTGGACTTTTTTGAATCTTCAAAATTGACAGGGGGCGAAGCACATAAATCAAATGTAATGATGGCTTGCAATTGGATAGTCGGCAGAGCTAAAGACATGGAAATTGGAGAAGAAGATGACGTTCATGTTCCTCCTTCTTCTGCACTTGCAGGTAATGTATACAAAACATTAATGTCTCAGGTAGCAGCCGGGAAAAAACACGGAGGATTAAATGAGGTTAGTGCTGTAAGATTTCCAATGAAAAAATCTGAAATCACAAGTTTGGAAAAAGCAGGATTAATTCCAATGGTCAATGAATACGGCAAAGTAATGGCTATGTCAGCTAAAACTTTATTTACCGGTGATAATTTAGGATTACAGACATATTCAGTGGTAAGGGTGTTTGACTATGTAATGAAAGTATTGATGGACTTTTTAAATAGAAGAGCATTTGAAAATTTTGATGTAAATACCAAAAAGGATCTTCAGGCTCAAATTGAGAAATGGCTGGATCAAATTACCGGACCTGGTAAATTAATTGAGAAATTCAAAATTCTGAAATTTCAGCAGGATCCAAATCAGAAAGATAGAATATTTTTGGATATTCACATGACTCCTTATTTTCCTGCTAAAAACTTTGTTATTTCTTTAGACGGACAAAAAGGAGATGATGTTGATGCTAATTGGAAAGCAGAATATAAGCAGCAATAATAAATCAATTTGGAAATGTTCAAACTTTAAAATAAATTTCAAATTAATAAATTTAACAAATCATCAAATTAATTCATTACTAACCCTTAAATCTAAACGCCTATGTCATTTAACGCAAAATTATCTATTGAAGGTGGAGCTGAAATCAGATTACTTCACTGCAGTTATTCTCTAAACAGAGATGTTGATGCAACAGGCCGTCCATCCTCAATGGTACGTGGAGGAACGGTGCAATTCACTATCGAATCTACTCATGACGTTTCTTTAAACGAATGGATGATTGATCAGTTTACGACCAAAAAAGGTAATGTGATTTTTTTGAAACGTGATTCCAATACAAAAATGAAGGAATTGAAATTTGAAAATGCATACATAGTAGCTTTAACAGAATCATTTGATTCTATTGGAGATAATCCTATGACAATTCATTTTACAATTACTGCTGAAAAAATT
>CAISYK010000627.1 GCA_903889605.1 uncultured Bacteroidota bacterium | reverse complement strand
GTGCTACAGCGTCAATTAAACCAATAACTTAAATAATCAAAAAGATTATATAAATAACATCGGTATAATTTTTTTTCAAATCTATTTAAATTAAAATATTTTAATACATTTGTCGCGCAATTGGTCTCTTCCATCATTGGAAGGGTTAAAAGGGAACCAGGTATAAGTCCTGGACATTTCCCGATGCTGTAAGTTCATTTTTAGTTTTTAATATTCATTGCCACTTTTCTTCTTCGAAGAATGGGAAGGCGTTAAAAACAGAACAAGTCAGAAGACCTGCCATTTGCAATACCATTTGCAGCTTTCGGAGAAAAGGCGAAGAATAGATAAATTGTTTACACTTTTTCTATCCATCCAATTTTACCGTTTGTTACCAATTATTTTATCCGCTTTCAGCGAATTAATCTTTTGTAATGAATTTATATAAAGTTAGTTTTTTTATTTACAGCATTTTTTTTGCTTTTTCAAGTTTTGCACAACTTCGGACTGATTCGGTAAGACAGCTTGGAATTGTGGAAATTACATCCTCGCGGTTAACAGCTTTTTCTTCAGGGAACAAGAGTGAAACACTCGACAGCACAATTCTCAGCAGATATTCTACAGGTAATTTAGCCGACTTACTTGCTAATGAAAGCCAGATTTTTATTAAATCTTATGGTTTAGGAAGTTCTGCTTCAACTTCTTTCAGAGGTGCAGGGGCAAGCCATACAGCAATTTTGTGGAATGGGTTTAACATACAAAACCAAATGCTTGGTATGCTGGATATATCTCTTGTTCCTGCAATTTTTTTGAATGATGTAAGCATACAATATGGAGGAGCAGGCGCATTATGGGGAAGCGGTGCTGTCGGAGGAACAATACATTTGAACAATGCAGCTCAGTTTAACAGGGGAATTTCTGCTTCAGCAGCCATATCTTTTGGCAGTTTTTCAGATAAGCAGCAACAGGCGGACATTGAGTTAAGCAAAAATCGGTTTGCTGCTTCGTTAAAAATATTTAATCATGATGCAAAAAATGATTTTCCATTTATAAATACGGCCCAGTACGGAAAACCAGAACAATACCAATCAAATGCGGAATTAAAACAATATGGATTTTTACAGGAAAATTATTTTCAGATTAACCAGCATCAAAAATTAAATACTCGTTTTTGGTATCAATTTAACGACAGGAATATTCCGCCTTCTATGACGCAGAATATAAATAGTGCAAATCAAAAAGACGGATGCAGCAGAGTCACAACAGAATGGCAGCGAACAGGAGAAAAACTGACATTGATATCACGATTTGCTTATTTTGATGAAAGGTTAAATTTTAAAGATTCTTCGATTCATGAAGATTCTAAAAGCCTGACAAAAACTGTTATTGCCGAAGCTGAAAGCAGGTTTAGTATTTCAAAATTTGATTTGATTAATATTGGAATTAACAATACATATTATGAAGCAAGAACTGCCGACTATTTGAAAAATCCCTCAGAAAACTTAACCGCAATTTTCGGTAGTTATAAAATTCACACTGCGAAAAACAAATGGAATGCTGTGATAAGTGCAAGGCAGGAATTTATAAAAAACATTGATATTCCGTTTACAGCAACAGCGGGTTTCCAGGGGGAATTATTGAAACTTTTTTTGTTAAAAGGGAATATTTCTAAACATTACCGTTTACCTACATTCAATGATTTATATTGGGCAGGACAAGGTGCAAAAGGAAACCATGATTTAAAACCTGAAAGCGGATTGAGTGAAGAATTGAGTTTAATTCATAAATACCAATATAAGACAATTGAATGGGAGCTTGGGGCAACGGTTTTTAACCGCACTATTAATAATTGGATCATTTGGCTGCCTAATCAGCAAAATATGTGGTCGCCTGAAAATGTTTTACAGGTATGGTCACACGGTCTTGAATATAAACTAAAAATTAATTATCATGTGGGAAATGTATCAATTCAATTATCCGGGATGTATAATTATATATTATCAACTAATGAAAAATCAACATCGATTACAGATGAAGCGATAGGAAAACAATTGATCTACGTGCCTATTCAAAATGGGCAGGGCAGTCTTACACTTTCTTATAAAGGCACATTTCTAAATTATACGCAAATATATACAGGCTATCGGTATACAACATCAGATAATACGCAATATTTGAAGCCGTATACTATTGGAAATTTCAGTATTTCACAAATAGTAAAACTGCATACCTCAAAAATAAAAGTAACGGCACAATTTAATAATGTATGGCAGGAAACTTATCAGGTAATGGCATATAGGGCAATGCCGTTATTAAGTTTTCAACTTGGATTAACATTTTATTTTAATAAACAGGATAAATAAAATTATTTATATATTTTGAAAATAAGCAATAGTATTCATCAGCTAATTTGAATTATCAATAACTAATTAGTG
>CAISYK010000626.1 GCA_903889605.1 uncultured Bacteroidota bacterium | reverse complement strand
TATACTTTGAAACAAAACTCGAACACAGGCTGTAAGCACTAATGAATGGACTGCTACACTGCCTATCTTTATTACTTGGTTTATACAAAGGTAACGTCATTTTATATTGCTTTTTTGAAAAAAATTAACCCTCGAACTGACTCAGCGTGGTGTCAGTGCGAGCGGAGTCGAGAACGTGGGCTGTTTATTTAAGATTGGACTAAAAAAAATAATAAATGTTATTATTCATTTAAAAACTAAAAAACGTTTTACCATCAGTAAATTGATATGGCATAATGATTTCTTTAATTGTTCAAATAACAATTTCACCGAAAGCGAATTTGAATAAAGCGGCGCGGAAATAATTTTAAGCCGCCAATTTATTAATATTATATCGGCATCGGCTTTTTTTGCTTTTTGATAATGATGGATATATACGCCGTAGCCGGTCATTATCGGCATTATATTTTAGTCAAAATTTATTAATATACAAAACGCCCCGTACATTTTTGTATGGGGCGTTTTGTTTTAAGTAGGCGAGATTTACGAATTATGCGGGTTTAATTTTATTTGTATTATTTGCATTTTTTATTTTATTATATCGCTTTTCCTGATCTTTACAGGAAGATGTTTAGCGCGCATCAAATTGCTGTCATAATAAGAATTGATGTTTTGAACTGCCTTAGTTTTTTGAAAATCCTGTAAATATATCTGTCCGCTTTGTCCGAAAGCGTTAATAGCATTTTGATATGTTACTTTTTTAATATCATTTTCAGAAACGCCTTTTATTTTCATCAAGGCGGCTGTTTTAGGAACAGACAAAGAATCATAAGTTCCGATGCCGCCGGCAGAGTTCATCATTGTTTTTTCAGACCCGTATTTCTGAATTATTTCTACCATCCTTTCGCTTCCTTTATTCAATGAGGGATAAACGGTAAACCCAGCCCAGAATCCTTTATCCATAACAATTTTCATGGTCTCTTCATTGTTTCGGTCAATTATAACCATAAATGAGTCAATACCGTGTTCATTGCATATATCCATGCTGCGAAGTGTTCCTCTTCTTTTATCTTGATGAGGTGTATGTATATGTATAGGCATTTTTGATTTTTTTGCCAATTCAAGCTGCATCCTGAAATATTTTTCTTCAGCCTTGGTCTGATCTTCAAATCCTATTTGTCCAACACCTACAACACCTTCCCTGCGTAGGTATTGGGGTAAAATTGCCATCACCTGCTCAGCTAATTTTTCATTATTGGCCTCTTTTGAATTTAATCCTATGGTGCAGTAATGCTTAATTCCTAATTGTTTGTTTCTGGATTTCCCCAATTCCTTTAAACACTTTTGGTAATCCTGAAATTCTGGAGATTCTGTTTTTGTTTGAACCTGACGGAAGGCGGGTTCGATTATCGCTGCGACACCGGCTTCGATCATTGCCTGGTAATCAATTGTTGTAACAGAGGTCATGTTAATATGCGGATCAAAAAATGTCATGCCTTTAATGAGTCCTTTATAATCCTCCCATTGCATTTTGCTTCCGCTTATTTCTTCTTTATTTTCATTCCAAAGTATTGGACTTTCTAAAAGTAAACTGTTTTTCATGTTTTAAGATTTTATTGATTGCTGAATTTATATTCTTCACTAATAATAGGGTCGGTATATTTTTTTAATAGATTTTTTGCCGGTTTAAAATCACTCTGCATGCAGGACAATTTTGCAGCATATTGGTCCTGAATATTTTCTGATTGAAATAGTTTTTCAATATCATTCATTAAGTGGTAATCAATAAATGGAGTTACTATCTCCCAAACTTCCGGTGATATAGTTTTGTCTGCCGCCCAGCGGGCATGCGCAAAATCTGAAATCATATGAGCTAATTTTTGGTTCGCCCGTTCTTTTAATCCGTGGATATTTCGGATACTTTTCCCGCAAAAAATTGTTTTTAATACTAATAGGTTCCAGGAAGCTTCATCAAAATGCTCAGAAGGGTAGGGGTTGTTGAATGCAATAGCATCAAAAACGGGTCCCATATTCGACCTGACAGCTTCTTTAGCTTGAGTCAGCCAATTTTTAGGGTATGAGAGCAGGGGGATAAATGAATTTAAGGCTGCCAGCTCATTCATTTCAGCAGATTCAAAAAGCGGGTTCAGTCTGTCGATATAATTTTTTTCATTTTCCGGATTGAAATGCAGTATAATCAGCGCTCTTGCGAACTTATCTAACGACCAACCGTCGGGCGAAAAATTTACATTTGCGAGAAACTGTTTTTTTATTTCAGGATCAAGGACTACAGCAGTGTTCTTAATATATTTTGGCATGGCTATGAAAGCTGTCTGCAGGATTCTTTCATTCTCGCGGCTTACAAAAATGATGTTTTCCAACCATAAAAACTCTTCATTTGAAACATTTGATGCCAGAATTTTTTTTGTTAGTTTAATGAATGCCATTTCTTGAAATATTATTATTTGTTATTGAGTAAATGCGCGTAATAAATCCCTTTGATTCCGCATTATATTTTGGATTCAAATTTCAATTGCAAATATACCCGATGCATACTTTGCCGATATTTGGAATTCGTTAAATGAATATTTTTAGTAGTTCAATCGGCAGAATAGCGGCTTGGGATTTAAATTTTGCTGCTAAGGTTTTTGCGGAAAATATGCTGTCCAATCTGGTGGTAACCCTTAAGACAATGGATGTGCAAAGGTTCTTTCATTGTTAACTGTGCGTTAGGGATTGCAGTGGAAATCCTTTTTGTGAGGAACGAACAAAAAGATTGAAACGTAAAGCCCGCCCTTTTCTTTTTTAAGAAATGGAAACGCCCAAATAATAATATTTTTTTTGAGCCTTAATACAAATATTATTAAAAAAAACACATTGCGAAACTTCGGTAATTAACTTGCGGTAAAACTTTACTCAGCAATCAGCACCTTTGGGTAGTTTACGGTATAATGCAGTCCCCTGCTTTCTTTTCGTTCACCAGCTTGTTTGATGATGATATATGCAACATTAATCAGGTTTCTTAATTCGCATAATTTGGGGGAGATTGTAGTTTTTAAATATAGGGCTTCATTTTCCTTGTAAAGGATTTCTAACCTGTCAAATGCACGCTGTAGGCGTATGTCGGAACGGACGATACCAACGTAATTTGTCATAATGGCCTGAACTTCACGCAGTGTTTGAGTAATAAGTACCATTTCCTCTGGGTGATGGGTTCCTTCGGCATTCCAATCAGGAATAGCTTCACATAAACTTATGGTTTTTATTTTTTCAATTGCATCCGTTGCTGCATTGTGAGCATAAACCAAAGCTTCGAGCAGGGAATTTGATGCCAGGCGGTTTGCGCCGTGTAAGCCCGTAGCAGAGCACTCGCCGATTGCGTATAATTGGTTGATATTGGTGCGGCCTTTTTTATCCACCTTAATTCCGCCGCACATATAATGAGCCGCAGGAACTACAGGGATATAATTAAGCATCATATCAATTCCCAAACTCAAACATTTTTGATAAATATTCGGGAAATGTTTAATAAGTTCTTCTTTGTTTAAATGCCTGCAGTCGAGATATACATAGTCATCGCCGCGTATCTTCATTTCATTATCTATAGCGCGGGCCACAATATCGCGGGGTGCAAGTGATTTGCGGGCATCATATTTCTGCATAAACTCTTCTCCGTCCATGGTTTTTAATATTCCGCCAAAACCTCTTACTGCCTCTGAAATCAGATAGGAGGGGCTTTCTCCAGGATTATATAATGATGTAGGATGAAACTGATAAAATTCCATTCCTTCAACCCTTCCTTTTGCACGATAAACCATGGCTATGCCGTCGCCTGTTGCAATGGGAGGGTTGGTAGTAGTTGAATAAACATTGCCGGCTCCGCCTGTCGCCATCAAAACAGTTTTTGCAAGTATTGTTTCAATTGTATTGCTGCGTAAATTTAAAGCATAAGCTCCATAACATTCAATATTGGGAGTTCGGCTGTTTACCTCAATTCCTAAATGATGCTGAGTTAAAATATCAATGGCAAAATGGTAGTCAAGAATTTCTATGTTGGGATGTTTTTTAACTGCAGTTAACAAAGCCCGTTCAATTTCAAAACCGGTGTTGTCCTTATGATGCAGAATACGGTGCTCGGAATGTCCGCCTTCTTTTGCCAGGTCGTATTCACCAGATGCTGTTTTATCAAATTTTGCTCCCCATGAAATCAGTTCGTTGATACGTTCGGTTGATTCGGTTATTACCATGCGCACCACTTCTTCATCACAAATTCCGTCGCCTGCAATCAATGTATCTTCAATATGTTTTTTATATGAATCGGGATGATGCATAACTGCAGCTATTCCTCCCTGTGCATATTTTGTATTGCTTTCGTCTTCATTAGCTTTGGTGATCATACAAACCTTGCCGTAAGGCGCCGCTTTCAATGCATAACTCAATCCGGCGATACCGGAGCCTATAATTAAAAAATCTGTTTTTTTGTGCATAATAAATAAATTTCAAAATGTGCTGGTCAAAAATGTAAAATTAGCATTGTACTTCAATATCAAATAATTTTAAACAATCAAAATTAACAAATAGATTTGAGATATTTAGATTTGGGTGTTTTTAGACTGGGCTGTTAAGTTAATATGGCATTAATAAAAGATTGGACATAGAAAATGAATTTGAGTCAATTTTTTTTACATTTTGGAAAAACAAGACTTTATGCAGCGGCTCTATTTTAAAAAAAAATTAAGAAAAATTTGGTTGTATTAAAATTTTACTACT
>CAISYK010000625.1 GCA_903889605.1 uncultured Bacteroidota bacterium | reverse complement strand
TATTATAAATATAAACTATTCAGCTAAAGTCCCTGCTGTTAGTTGTACTTGTATTAGTAATGGATTTGAAGCTATTGCTCACGCTGAAGATGGTTTGGGAAATATTTTGTTTTTTGTTAATGCAGGCGGGATATATAATGCTCAAAATGTTTTAATGCCGGGTTCTGGAGACATTAATACAACTTCATCTGCATCCGAAATTGACATTTGCCCTTTCCCAAATGATCCAAATAAATATTATATTTTTTATAATGAGGAACTCTGCTCCAGTTTATATTACAGTGTTGTTGACATGAAACTGGACGGCGGGCGGGGTGATGTAATTAGTTTAAACACTCTGATAGACACCACCAGCGTGGCAGAAGGCCTTGAAATTATTAAACGCCCCTGCCGAAATAGTTATTGGCTGCTTGCTTATGCCTGCGGTGTTGGGTTTAAGAAATATTTAATTGACGAAAATGGTATCTCTTCAGGGACAATTATTTATAACTATCCAGGCCCTGAAATTTTTCTTGGTCGAGGAGAATTGGATTATGGTAACGGCAAAATGGGAATTTCTTTTTCTAATAGTCCTATTTCTACCGCTTTTGTTTGCGATTTTGATGCATATACAGGAATCATTTCCAATCCTAAAACTATTATTTTACCAGGAGGCGGCAACGGACTTTACGGAATGGAATTTTCACCGGATGCATCAAAAGCTTACATGACAAATTTTTATGAAAACAAGGAAAACAATTTATTTCAGTATGATTTTGCATCAGAAAAAATCACATCTTTTTACATTACTTCAACTGCGGCAGATAGCGCAGAAGCAACAGGCCCCGGCCAGATTGAATTAGGTGCTGACGGGAAATTGTATATTCCATTTGATAAAGGAAACCAAATTACAGTAATTAATAATCCAAATTCTTTTACTCCGGCATTTTCTAAAATCACGACTGCTTCTTCTATATTGGGACTTGGAATTTCAGATCACATTCAATCTGAAATATATAAAACCAAAAATAGTTTTACATATAATCATGTCTGCCTAACTGAAACTACAAATTTTATTTTTGAATCCGGTTTATGTTCATGCCGTACTCCAAATATATTATGGGATTTTGGCGATGTTTCAAGCGGAAGAAAGAACAATTCCAAAGATCTGAAACCTTCACATCATTATTCTTCTGCGGGAGAATATAAGGTCAATTTGTATGTTACAGATTCCGCAGGTATTGATACGATTACTCATATTTTTACAATATCACCTTATCCAAAAGTAAATCTTGGAAATGATACATCAATCTGCCAAAATACATCCATTGTTTTAAACCCGCATAATAATGGAATGAATTATACATGGTCAACTTCCGAATACAAACAAACAATAAATGTTTCTATGGCTGGAAAATATTGGGTAAATGTCACTAATAAGGGATGTTCCGCTGCCGATACTATAGTAATTAAATTTCTTCCAACGCCCAAAGTTGATATAGGTCCTGATTTGCGGCTTTGTAAAGGTGTGATTCAAAAATTAAATGCAGGAGTTGATGGTAAATCTTATTCCTGGTCTACAGGGGAAAAAGGACAAAGTATAAAAGTTAATTCAAACGGTTCATATTGGGCTGCCGTTTCAAATGGTCTTTGTACAACTAATGATACCGCAGATATAACATTTGAGCCTGTACCCAAAGTAAATCTTGGAAAAGATACAATGCTTTGCGGAAATGATTCCGTTGTATTGAATGCAGCAAATATTGGAGCTGAGTATTTGTGGTCAACCGGCGAAACTTCAAGCACTATAAAAGTTCACAAAACTGGTAAATACTATGTAAAAGTAACCCTTGGAATATGCTCCGTTTCAGATACTATTAGTATAATCAATCGTGGTTATATACCGATTATTAAAGTTCCGCAAAAATATAGTCTCAGCAGTAATTTGAATAATTGTAATTTAGAAATTGTTACTCAAAATGTGGATGATTTTCATATTAAAATATATAATAGGCTTGGCAAAGTGGTTTATGAGTCCAACGACCGCAACAAATACTGGGATGGTAACATATTTGGCAATAAAATTGCCGGTGATGGAGTTTATCAATATACTATAGAGTACAACACTCCATGTAAAATAACTACAGCTGTAAAAAATGGATATTTTATTTTATCGAGATAATTCATATCAATTACAATATTTTCAAAGTAAACAATTCCTTGAAGCAGACTTTTTTTGGTAATTACAATAATAAAAAAGCCCCTCTCGAAGTAATTCAAGAGGGGCTTTTTATTATTTAAACACCGGCGCTTACATCATTCCGCCCATACCGCCCATGCCTGGGTTACCCATTGGCATTGCTGGCGATTCTTCTTTTTGGTCAGCTAATACACATTCTGTAGTCAAAAGCATTGCTGCAATTGAAGCTGCATTTTCTAATGCGATGCGTGTTACTTTAGTTGGATCAATTACACCTGCAGCAAACAAATTTTCATATTTTTCAGTGCGTGCATTGTAACCATAATCATTTTTGCCTTCACGAACTTTCTGAACAATTACAGCACCTTCAAGACCTGCATTTGCAACAATCTGGCGCAATGGTTCTTCAATAGCGCGTTTTACAATAGAAATCCCTGTATTTTCATCGTCATTATCGCCTTTTAATTTATCCAATGCATCAATGGCACGAATAAATGCAACACCGCCTCCGGCAACAATACCTTCTTCAACAGCAGCACGTGTTGCAGATAATGCATCATCCACACGGTCTTTCTTTTCTTTCATTTCTAC
>CAISYK010000624.1 GCA_903889605.1 uncultured Bacteroidota bacterium | reverse complement strand
GTTTTTTCCCCCTTTATTTTTACGCTTTTATAAGAATCGTGGGGAACAAATGAAATTTGAAATCCTTTCTCCAAAGGCATAGCTACTTCAATTGCTTTCTCGGAATCGGGCTGGCTGGCGGATTCTGAGCCAATTTTTTCTAATGCCGGATTTATAGCTTTTTCTTTTCCATATTCGCTTGTTTTCACTTCATCAAAATAGGATGCAACAAAATCTGCCAATACATCAAACACTCCTTTGTTTAATTCTTTAATCACAGCAAGGTTATAGGTATTCCTTGAAATTGACGATAGTTTTTGTGCTAATTCAAAATCTTCCTGCGCTTTTACTTTATCGCCTTTAAAATATTGCGCGGCTCCCCTTAAAGTGTATGCCTTTGATAAATCGTAATTATTGTAATTGGTTTTATTTGTTATTATTTCATTTGCTATACCAATTGCCATATCTGAATTTTTCAATAAAATGTATGCGCTCCCTTTATTTATCAAGGCATTACAGTATGTTGGTTCAATTGTAATTGCCCTATCAAAATAGTTGATTGCATCTTTGAGTAATTTGTTTTTCTGAATTTCTTTTTCTTCTGCTGAAATAGTTGAACCTCTCACTGCACCCGATTTTAAACGTGTTTCTGCATCTATTTCCAATGGAAGTGCAAAAGGCATTGTTTTTTCATCAATAAAATCCATTGCTGACAATACTTTTACCAATCCGGCATTACCGAACATTTCGCGTGACGGAAATTTATCGGCAAGGTATTCAAAGCAAGCCGATGATATGCTATATTCTTTCAGGCAATACATTGATTCCCCTGCATCAAATACCGCTTTGTATTGTTCCAATTTTTTTAATGACGTTGCAGCGATCTGTTTGCGCTCATCTTTGGTAGGGTATCCTTTTATACTATTGGGCAATTTATAATAAGCATATATTTTATCGAGAAGTTTTGCCGAAACATCATAAGTAGAAAATCCTGCTACATATCCATAAAAACCTCCTACATCATCGGCTTCTGCCTCATTTGCACTTTTTTCTTCCTTTGCTATTTTCGAGAGTTTTTGTTTAAGTTCAGATTTATCGTCCAACAAAAAGGCAAAACTGCTGCACCAATTATGTTTTTCATAATGATGCGCCAGCTCATGCCCCAGCAAACTTGCCAATGCGTTTAAAGAATCAGCCCCCATCCCTATACATAAGTCATATACATCCTCGTCCATTATAATTTTAGGCTGCGTTCCGGGATAATACATTAGTATTTGTTTTTTGCCGGGATATTTTTTTTGTCGAATTTCAAATACCGGTGCATCACGGTTGGAATCATAAGCAGAAACAATAGCGTCAAAAACTTTTTTTGAAACTTCGTATTTATATCCTATGGCTTGGGAATAGCCAGTAAAGAAAAGTACATTAAAAACAAGCAGGGATAATATTTTTTTAAACATAAGGTACAAATATAGATAAATGAGTTTAATAGGGTTACCTTTCCTGATTTTGGTTATTAAT
>CAISYK010000623.1 GCA_903889605.1 uncultured Bacteroidota bacterium | reverse complement strand
TTATAAAAGCGGAAAATTAAAAGGTGAAATACCTTTCAATGATGGAAAAATAAATGGAATTGTAAAGCAATATTATGAAAGTGGTAAATTGAATTATGAAAGTGTGGAAGTCGATGGAAAAAGAAATGGCATTGAAAAATTTTATTTTGAAACTGGGGGAATAAAACAAGAAGCCACGTTTACTGATGGGAAGCAAACTGGAGTAGTAAAAACGTATTTTGAAAATGGACAATTAGATCAATTGTTTCCATACACTGATGGGAAAAGAAATGGAGTAATGGAAAGGCATTATGAAAATGGAAAACTTAAGGAGGAAGTTCCATTCATAAATGACAAATTAACCGGCATTTATAAGAAATATGGTGAAAATGGAAAATTAGTCTCAGAAACTTCTTATAGAGAAGACAATTTGAACGGCATCGTTAAAACATATGATGAAAATGGCATAGTAACATCAGAAGGATCTTATACCGATGGAAAAAAAAATCAAACGGAGGAGGAAGTAGAAGATGCAAAATTAAGGTACCAGATGGCAATGGAGCAATATGAAAAGAAGGACTATGGAAAGGCAATAGATAATTTGAATAAAATAGTAGAGTTGGATTCTAATGCCAGAGTTAAAACATCTTATTTACAGGCTAAATGTTGGGAAAATTTTTTATATCAAAATGGAACGGAAGCACGATACTATGTTGCCTGTTTAGACTTTATAAATTATTATATAAAAAATGGGAAAGATGAAGAGAAGAAAACTGAATTAAGGAAAATGAAAATAACAATTGAAGATAACCAAGACTATCAACAGAAGAAAAGCAAGGTGCAAAATTAGGTGATAGCTCCCTCAAACGACTTTTGGAAAGAATAAAATATTAACTCTAAATGAACAATAATTATGAACTTAAAACGTGCAAGCATTACATTGATGCTTTTTATTTTGTGCCTTCAACCTCTTTTAGGACAAAACGGTTTCACAAATAAAGATAAGGCAAAAAACAAAACCGATGCAAATGGTTTGAAACAAGGGAAATGGATTGAATATTTGAATTCTCATTTGGAAAATACTACTCGAGACAATGCTGTGCTTTATAAACTGTCGGTTTATAAAGATGATAAAGTCTCTGAAACCGTAAATTCTTTTTTTTACCCCAGCGGGAAATTAAAAGGTGAAATGCCTTTCAAAGATGGAAAAACAAATGGAATAATAAAGCAATATTATGAAAGTGGAAAATTGTTTTATGAAAGGGCGGAAGTCGATGGGAAAAAAAATGGCATTGAAAAGGTTTATTTTGAAACTGGGGCATTGAAACAAGAGGCTTTGTTTACTGATGGAAAGAAAACAGGAGCAGTAAAAACGTATTATGAAAGTGGAAAATTAAAAGAAGAAAATCCTTACATAAATGATATAGCAAATGGAATTGCAAAGTCTTATTTTGAAAGTGGAAAATTATCAGGAGAAGTTCCAATTACCGGAGGAACAATAAACGGAATATGCAAATATTATTTTGAAAATGGAAAATTAAAGCAGGAATCGCCTTATACCGATGGGTGGATGAATGGAACTTCGAAAGAATATGATGAAAATGGTAAATTAACTTCAGAAACATCTTATACCAATGGGCAAAAAAAAGCAACAAAAGAAGAAGAACAAGAAGCCATCCTAACCTATCAGCTTGCTCAGGAAGAATTCGATAAAGCTAATTTTGCAAAAGCTGCTCAGTATTTGGATAAGGTTGAAAAACTTAATCCTGAAGCTAAGATCAAAGCAAGTTATTTAATAGCGAAGTGTTATTCGAATATGCTGCCAAAATCTTTTGCACGATGGGATGAACAAGCAAAAACTATACACAGTCATTATATTAATAGGGATTGTCCGGGTCAAAATGGAGCAGTGACATACGATGAATTATTGCATAATATGTATAAAGTTGGTAAACCTGACCATAAATCAAACACTTGGGAGATATGCAGCCGAACATACGGAAACTTGACTTTTGATTTCTCTGCTTATTTAATGTGTATGGAGAATATTGCATATTATTTACCTAATGGCAATGACGAAACCAAGAAAACAGAAATGTTGAAATTAAAAATACAGATTGAAAACACAGATGAGTATAATTTGGCAGAAACTACGACGATATATAATCAGGGATACGAGGCGGAACAAAAAGGGGATTTCTTACAAGCAAAAAAATATTATGAAAACAGCCGGGATTTTTGCAAATTCAAACCACTATATTTTAATCCGTTTTTACCCGAGAATAAAAAAGATGCCTGCTGTTTTTTCCCAAATTTCGATTTGGATTATGCGATAGATACAATGAACAAAAAAATAAAGGAATCAGGCAAATAAAATTATAGGTTTATATACATAAGGCACAAAACGCTATATTTGCGTCATGATAAATCTATTCAAAGGAGTAAACGCAATTGACTTTGGTAAACATTTCAAAGACAATGAAACATGCATGGCATATTTGGCCGCATTAAAATGGC
>CAISYK010000622.1 GCA_903889605.1 uncultured Bacteroidota bacterium | reverse complement strand
CCTGTCCTCTTTCTAATAAGGTGTCGTTATTTTCAGGATAAATCCAAATTACTTTTCCGCTGCCGGCAACTTCGTTAAGGCACATAAGTAATTTTAATAATTGTTTTGCCGAAGAAGAGTTAAAGTAACTTAAATCCAGTGTTACAGTTAATGAATTATTAATATCCTTAATATAATTCGTTAACCATTCATGAGTTTCCTTATAATACAAAGACGCATCTTCCATTCTTGATTTACCGGATATACTAATGTTTCCATTTGTTTCCAGAATAATTTCAGGCCCAATATCTGTTGCTTTAATTGTCTTATTTTCCATTCTAAAAAGGTATTTCTAAACCCATCATTAAATAACTTCCATTTTTATCTTCAGTCAATTTGAAATCCAGTACAGTCTTAAAACTCCTTCTTAAATCTATAAGGCCAACACCTGCACTATTATTAGGAATACTGACACTGGCTTTAAGTTTCTGACGATAAAGGGCGTCAAGTTCCGATTTGTTCATTGCATTCAGTCCGGCAACATATTTTTCAAGCTCATTTTCTTGATTTGCCATATAATTCCCCGTGCAGAGATAATATCCATTTTCAGTTTTATGAATAGCAAAAATGCCTTCTCTTTTTTCAGTCTTTGCTCCGTGCCTGCTTACATTCTGCATCAATTCAACAGCGGCGTGATATATTTTAAATCCGACAGAATCGCCTTCCTCACCAGTATTTCCTTCAAGGATATTCAACATTGGGGTAATAACTTCATCACTGAAATCTCCTTTATATAAAAAAATCATATCACGGTCTGTCATCAGATCTGCCATCGCAGTATTTTCTTCAATTGCCAATGGATTTCCAAGTAAGCCCGAGACAGCTTGATCATCAACAATCAAGTCAATCTGCATATTGAAGGCAAAAACTTCATTATCACTTTTCCTGAATTCTGTTTGAATTGGTTTTTGAGATTTTTTAGCCATCTCAATTAAACCAAGCCCTGCGCCGCCTTTTTTACTGAGAGTTCCCTCTGATAATATCTGGGTATAATATGCTTTTAACTGGTCTTTATCGAGGCTGTTGATCAAACCTAATTTTTCTTCTAAAAATAATTTATCAACCGAACTAACACGATTGCAGGAAAAAATATGCAAAAATGGTTCCAATGCTCTGATACCAAATAAGCTTGAAGTGTGATCGCTTATTTCATCATTACCATGCCTTACAATATTTTGAAAACTTTCGGACATTAAAAAAGAAATTCTTTTCTTCGCCTTTTTTTCAACATCATAATCTGCAAGAGAAATTAGCTTATCTGTGAATGTATCGTCAAAATTTCCACGATAGAACATGCATATTTTATCTTCTGAAAAACATTTGCGCAGCAAGGAAATTAATTTTATATCTTCTACCATTTTATAAATTTATTTTCAATAATATTCCATAACAAAGATATGGAATGCTTATTGTATAATATGTAAATGAAATGCAAACTTTTGTTAATAAAATGTAAATGGATCGAGATTTATAAATTTTATCACTATTGTCCGATATAATTATTTTAAAACCATTACAATGCTTAATAAATCTG
>CAISYK010000621.1 GCA_903889605.1 uncultured Bacteroidota bacterium | reverse complement strand
CACTTGTTATTGAAGTTGAATAAATACCGTTAGCATGAGTTGCAATTACAACAAGACCATCCGAAATCCGCGTTTCAATCATATCGCAAACTGCATTACCGATTGTATTTATTCCCTGCTGAACCCAAACAGTTGATATACCATTCAAACTATCTGTCGCATAAAGTCCGGTCGTTGTTGCGGCTAAATATACTTTTCCGTCACCAACTGGTAAAATACTTATCCAGCGTATAGAAGGCCCGGAACCTGAACCTGCTGAATTTTGTTCTAAATTCCCTGCGCATTTTGCCCATGTAGTTCCGCCGTTGGTAGAATAAAACATGCTGTAAACACCATAATTTGAAAACACAACTACTACTTTATTTCCATCAGTTGGGTCGGCTGTAATGCAGCTAACATAACCTGATGCAGGAAATACCACTCCAGTTGTAGTAGATGTAATATCAACAGGAGTTGGAGTTCCAGTATCTGCATTATCCACACGGTAAACTCTTTTTTTATCTGTTCCGTAATATACTCGGTTAAGCGGTGTTTTACATGCGGTAACAGCAGTAATAACAGAATTGGCGGTTGGAACAGAATCGGTAAACTTCACCCAATTTGTATTAATAGAATCCCAATTACCAACAAGAGGAATTCCTGACAAATCATTGTTACGCCACAAATTTTTCCCGCCGGCAAGGTACATGAGGTTATTATTATTCGGATCAAGTGTAAATGGGTTAATGAATTCTACTTTTTCTAAACCAATAGGATCGATACGGGCAAAACCTGTAGTATTTCCATTTGCGTCACACGTCGCTTTTGCCATTTTACCGTTTTGAATAGAGAAATAATAATATGCCTGATTGTCTGCAATAGCACAATAAGAACCATCGCCCCCCCAGGCATGCAGCCATGGAGATGTTGGATTATTATTATTTATATACCAAGTTCCATTATCCTGCGCCCCGCCAATAATAATATTATTGCCAGGCGTCGCATGGTCAATAGCTATGGTATAGAACATAGATGTTAAATAACCATTATTAAGCGGCTGCCAAGCCACTGTCGCTGCATTATTATCTAAAGTTTTAAAAACTCCCCCATCAGTGGCGCTGATCATAATATCGGGGTTGGATGGTAAAAACTCCAAACAATGCTGGTCGGAATGATGATTTAAGTATGAGTTAACCACAGGCAATGATGCACCATGCTCATAACCGCCAATAAATGACGTATGCGTAGAGTCCTGAAAACCTGTAGATGAACGATAAAGATTTGTTCCGCCGATAAACACAGTGTTTGGATCATTTGGTTTCACCCTCACAACCATATCATACGAACCCTGCACCGACCATTTATCAAACTGGCCTCCAACAGCAGGTAAATTTATTGACAGATCCTGCCATGAACCTCCTAAAGTGTCTCCATTTCCCGACAAATAAGTGTATTTCCATAAACTGTTCCACTCCGCATCACCTAAATAATTATAGGTAACTTTACCAGAACCAGGAGTGTTAGCTAAAAAATAAACTTCATTTTCATTCGACGGGTTTATTCCCATTGTAATTCTATTATAGGCTGCAGGAAAAGCAGGCGGGGTAATGTTAGTAAATGCAGTACCATTCGCAGACCGCCAAATACCTTTTTGAGCTCCATCATCACTTAATGCAGTATACACAATACCTGTGGTTGTAACTGCTACATCTGAAAAATAAGAAGTTCCGCCTTGAACATTTGTCCATGACGCCCCCCAATTAATACTTCGGGCGATACCGCCGTAAGTGGCAGCATAAATTTCTGTTATTGAGTCATTTGCAGATACATCATTTGCAATATTCCAGACCAGCTGCCAGTTGGTTGAAAATGATTGAGCCGCCCCTCCTGCCGTAGATGCAACAGGCTGCCAAGTTGCCCCGCTGTCAATGGATTTGAATAAACCGTCACCTAAATAATAAGAACCTGTGCCTCCTGCCGAAGCACCATAAGCCTCACCGGAGCCGTAGTACCAAACATTAGTATGCCCAGGCCGTTTATCCTGTACCAGACAAGTTGCGTTTTTTAATTGTGATAAGGTATTACTCATATTCCATGTAAGGCCTCCATCTATTGAAAGCCACATGCCCCCGGAACAAGAGCCTGCCAACAATCTGTTTTCATTACTTATGTCAATACCGAAGGCTCTCGTACGGCCGCCCACATTCCAAGGCCCCCTGTTTACAATATTTAATACACCTCTATCACCCAATGATCTGCCTTGGGCATCATTAGGCAAGGTTGAAGCAAATGCCAATTCTTTCTGACGAATATTTTCAGGAATTCTTCCTGTAGATGGATCAGCCATCCGTCTTAATTCCCAATTCATCCTGCCCTGAGCATCGTCCTCCATGCCTTCCTGTGAAGGTTTATGCTGTTTTTCTTTTTTTATTTTATTAGGCGCTGTAGAAGCTATGAATGCAGCTGCCGATAAAGACAATGCAAAACAGGTATAAATTAAGAATGATTTTTTCATTTTAAGTTTTTATAGAAATCAAATATAAGAATTTAGTGGTTATGAATCAACGAATCAGAAGTGAACAATTAAGATATATCAGCGTTTTTTTTCGTAGATAATAAAATCGTGATCATACTTGTTCTTTTCGTCAACTATGCCTTTAATAGGTTCGGTTTCTTTCCATTCACCTGGCTTTATCTCTGGGAAGAATGCATCACCCTCAAAGGAGTGATAAATTTTTGTTATATATAATTTATCAGCCAAATGCATAGTTTGTTCATATATTTGAGCCCCCCCGATTATGAAAATTTCTTCACGGCCTGATTGTTTTGCTTTTTCAATTGCCTCATCTATCGAACCAACAACAGCAGCACCGGGTGCATAATAATCTTTCTGACGTGAAATTATAATATTTGTACGGTTAGGCAAAGGGCGGAATTTCTTTGGAATAGATTCATAATTTTTCCTGCCCGTAATAACGCAATGTCCTGTGGTTTTTTCTTTAAAATACTTCAAGTCGGCGGGTAAATGCCAGATCAAACAGTTATCATTTCCGATGACGTTATTTTCTGCTATAGCAACAATTATTGAAATGCTCATTTGTTATTGGTTCATTGGTTTATTGGTTCATTGGTTTATTAGTTTGTAGGTTTGTTGGTTTGTTGGTTTGTTGGTTTGTTGGTTCAATGGTTCAATGTTTCAATGATTCATTTG
>CAISYK010000620.1 GCA_903889605.1 uncultured Bacteroidota bacterium | reverse complement strand
CATGTTGAGTTTTTTTCACAAAACAACCTTCATGCTTTTTTCTTTTTATTCTACTTCAATGCCCATAAATTTTTATACATATCTTTGTTAATAACGACTCTAAAAAATTACCGAACTATTGTTAATATTCAGATGCTAAAAGACAAGTTCGACCGTATTCATGATTATCTGCGGATTTCTATAACAGACAAATGCAATCTAAGATGCACATACTGCACACCTGAAGATTTCCCAAAAGGTACTTTTGCTAATGCTCCGCGTATGACTGCTGATGAAATTGACCGCATTGCTTCTGTTTTTGTAAAATCAGGAGTAAAAAAAATCCGGCTGACCGGCGGAGAGCCATTGGTTAGGAGAGATGCAAAAGAAATTATAAAGCGGTTGGCAAAATATCCGATTGAGCTTGCCATAACAACCAATGGAGTTTACGTTCATGAGTTTGTTGAAACATTCAAAGAGGCAGGATTAAAATCTGTGAATGTCAGCTTGGATTCACTCAATAAAGTAAAATATTTTTTCATAACTAAACGTGACGAATATAATCGTGTTATGGATAATATTAATTTGCTGCTGTCGAATGAATTTCATGTTAAAGTCAATGTTGTTGTCATGAAAAACTTTAATGATGGTGAAATTCTGGATTTCATCGAGTGGACAAAGGATGTTCCTGTACATGTCAGGTTTATTGAGTTTATGCCTTTCACTGGAAATGAATGGAGCAATGATAAAGTATTTACGCATCAGCAAATATTGGATGTTATTTCTACGAAGTACCAGTTCGTGAAATTAATTAATGAAAAAAACGACACAGCAAAAAAATATTTTGTACCTGAACATCAGGGCTCTTTCGCTGTTATATCAACTATGAGTGAGCCGTTCTGCAGCGGATGTAATCGTCTGCGTCTTACTTCTGACGGTAAAATGTATAACTGCCTTTTTGGAAAAAAGGAAACTGATCTGCTTTCGACACTGCGCAGCGGAAAAGACATTGAACCGTTAATACAAGAATGCGTGCTTGGGAAATATGAAATGCTGGGCGGGAATAATGAAAATGAAAACTGGGGCAAACAAAATACGGAAAACCGCGAAAGAAGCATGATTGGCCTTGGCGGCTGATTTTTTTATAACATTGTTACATTTAAACATTTCTAAAATAAATATATGATTTCAGTATTAGAAGCAAAAAGATTAGTGGCCGAAAACACAAAGCTTATTGATTCTATCAGTATGCCTTTATACGTCGCCGCTGGACTTATTCTTGCCGAGGATGTTTTTTCCGGTATTGATGTGCCTCCATTTAATCAATCGGCAATGGATGGATACGGTTTTAGATTTGATGATTTAAAGGATAAACAGACTCTTACTATTACAGGTGAAATTCCTGCAGGAGTTTTCCCGACGGCAGCACTATTACCAAATTCTGCAATACGAATATTCACAGGAGCTCCGGTTCCGGAAGGGTGCGACACTGTTGTTATGCAGGAAAAAGTTTCTGTTCTTAAAAATCAGCTTTTAATTAATGATGTTCAAATAAAAAAGGGAATTAACATAAGGCTTAAAGGTTCACAAACTACTATAGGCAGTCTTGCATTTAAAGCCGGAAGTAAAATTACTCCTGGGGCTGCCGGATTTTTGGCCGGATTGGGGGTCGACAAAGTCAATGTTTTCCGCATTCCGAATGTCTGCATTATAACTACAGGAAAAGAATTAAATAATCCAGGTCAGGTATTGGAACCAGGGAAGGTTTATGAATGTAATTCGTATAGCTTAAATGCCGCATTAAATCAGTTAAATATTAAGCAAAAAAAAATATTAAGCGTTGACGATGATGAATTAGAAATTACTAATCTTATTAAATATAATCTAACTGACTGTGATGTGATGATCCTCTCTGGCGGTGTTTCTGTGGGCGATTACGATTTTGTATATAAAGCATTTGATAATTGCGGTGTTCAGCGAGTATTTCATAAAGTAAAACAAAAACCAGGCAAGCCGATTTATTTCGGTAAATTTAAAGACACATTAGTATTCGGTTTGCCTGGAAATCCATCCGCATTATTAACCTGCTTTTATGAATATATTGCTCCTGCTTTGAAAAAAATGATGGGCTTTGAAACGGAAAGTAAGGCTGAAGTTCACCTTCCTTTGTCCTCTTCATTTAGCAAAAAAGAAGGCTTAACTTATTTTATTAAAGGAAAAATATCCGGCACTGAAGTTGAGATTCTGCATGCTCAGGAATCATATCAAATGAGTTCATTTGCATTTGCAGATTGTATTATTCAGCTTGACGAAAATAAAACCGAATATCAAAAAGGTGAGTTAGTTGAAGTCCATCTTATAAATTGCCTTTAAATGCGTCTTAATTTCCTGTTCGAAGGAGCCGTAACCCTTTGGCAGCGCGGTTAAAAGCAAATAACTCCGCAGCGCTTTACTGTTTAGCCTTCCGGAGAATAAAGATACTTGAAATCAGTTTTGACAAATATTCTACCCTCTTTATTAGTATATTACATCAATAAACTTTTCGATTTATTTACATTTCAGATTTTTTCATTACTTATCGTAAATGGTTTCAGGCAGGTTTTTATTTATCTTTGAAGCTTGATAAACATTAACATTGAAAATAAAGAGTTATGGGTGAATTAAATAATAGTGACATTTCTAAATCTGATAGAATTCCAGTAAAACGCCTTGTTTCAAAAAGAGATATTGGAATTGAAGCCTTTGAATTGGAAGATGGAAATTTAATGCTGGAAGCAACATTCCTCGATCCATATCATTTGATTCGGCTGAATTTACACATCGACCCAAAAACAAAAACCATCATTCATGCTAAGAGCGAATTTGCCAGCCACCCTCATGCGGCATGTCCTTTTGTTGCCGCCAAAGCTAAACAATTGATCGGCCTTAAGATTGAGCGGGGAATAACAAAAATGGTTTCGCAAAGAATAGGCGGCAGCGAAGGCTGTATTCACTTGAGAGAATTGACGCTTGAAACTATTAATTTTGCTGCTACAACTTTGATTGGTTTTGATGAGGGGTTCGGTTTGATGAGCCGTGATTTTAACATTCTTGATGAAAATCAAAAACATGAAATATCAAAACATCTGCTGAAAAACTCTTGTTATATTTACAAGGACAGATAAAGGAATAGACGGCTTTTATTACTAGAATATTAAGTTTTAGCTGCGGTTAAAAATGTTATAATCCGCAAGGATGAAAAAAATAATTTATGAATACAGAAACAGCATACTGGCTTTTTATTCCGTTGCTATTTGTCATAGCTTTTCTATACTCGTCTGTTGGACACGGAGGAGCAAGCGGTTATCTGGCCCTGATGACTTTTTTTTCATTTGCCCCTGAAACAATGCGGCAAACGGCATTGCTGCTGAATGTTTTTGTTTCGCTTACAGCATTTATTCAGTATTACCGCAGTGGTTATTTTAAATGGAGTTTGTTTTGGCCGTTCGCACTGGCTTCTTTTCCGGCAGCATTTATAGGCGGATTGATTACTGTTGATGCTGGTTTGTATAAAAAAATATTGGCCGTTCTTTTGCTTTTTTCAGTTGTAAAACTATTAGAAGTGAAAATTCAAACTAAAGAATTTAATATAAAACAAAACATTTTCATTGCTCTTTTAATTGGTGCAGTAATCGGATTGTTTTCCGGTATGATAGGAATAGGCGGCGGAATTATTTTAAGCCCCTTGATTTTGCTGCTCCATTGGGCAGATATGAAAAAAACAGCTGCTGTTTCTGCTCTATTCATTTTTGTGAACTCGCTTGCCGGTCTTGCTGGCCTTTTTACAAAAGGGTTTGAATATAAAAACGAAATGACATTAATGATTATTATTGCATTTGCAGGCGGAATAGTTGGTTCGTATTTTGGTGCAAAGAAATTTGACAATGTGTTTTTAAATAAATTATTGGCCGTTGTATTGATAATTGCATCAATTAAATTAATCATTACCTAAATATGGCCGAAATAAGAAATAACGTGAACGGCTATATTCTTGCTGGCGGAAAGAGTTCACGTATGGGTATTGATAAAGGGCTGATTGTTTTTGATGAGAGAGCAATTATACAGCGTGTAATAGAACAGATGAGGCCGGCAGTAAAAAAGTTGGTAATTGTTTCTAATAACCCGGAATATGAAAAATTCGGATTGGAGGTAATTGGTGATGTTATTAAAAATATTGGACCTGCAGGCGGTATTCATTCAGCATTAAGTCATACTGATGCAGAACAAAACTTCATTGTTAGCTGTGATATGCCTTTTGTAACAACCAGCTCTATTGAGTTTGTTGTCAGCCAATCTTATCAGACACAAATAACATTGCCTGTATATGGTCAAAAAATTGAACCAATGCATGGTGTATACTCAAAAGAATGTTTGAATAAATGGAATGAACTTATTCAGCTTAATGTTTTCAAATTACAGGAATTAATAAGTCATTTTTCATTATTGAAATTAAGTGTTGACGGCAATAACTTGTTTTATGATTCAATTTTTTTCAATATCAATACAAAAGAGGATTTAGAAAAGGCTATTAAAAAATCACAAAATGGAAATTAATCTATTAGTATTCGGCCAGCTTGCTGACATAACGGGAAAAACAGAATTGAGGATTTCGGATGTAAAAAATACAGACGAATTAAATAAAAAACTTGCTGAACAATATCCTAAGTGGCCTGCAATTAAATATAGGTTAGCTGTAAATAAAAAAATTGTGCAGGATAATACTTTGCTTAACGATAATGATATGGTTGCTTTACTGCCGCCATTTTCAGGAGGTTAATTTATTTTTAAATGACTTGAATTTTATTTGATATATATTTTTATACAAACAATTTAATATGACTGAGAAAAAAAAGCATAATGTATTTTTAAAAGGACCAATAACACCGGCTTATATTGCGGACAGCATTGCAAAGCACAGTGGAAAAACAAATATAGGCGCACATGATATTTTTTTAGGACAGGTAAGAAATGATTTAATTGACGATAAAGCAGTTATTGCAATTGACTATTCAGCTTACGATGAAATGGCGGAACAAAAATTCCATGAAATACGTGAAGCCGCTTTCGCAAAATATAATTTAGTTTGCATGCATATTTACCACAGCCTTGGCCTTGTAAAAGCAGGTGAAATATGTTTGTTTGTTTTCGTTTCTTCAAAACATCGTAATGATGCCTTTGATGCTTGCCGAGAAATTGTTGAGCAAATTAAGGCAGAGGTTCCAATTTGGGGAAAAGAAATTTTTGCGGATGAGTCCCATGTCTGGAAAGAAAATAGATAGATATGAGTCTTGATATTTTAGCATTGAGCCTTTGTCTTATGTCTCCAATCTCACATCTAATGTCCAATATCTAATATCTAATATCCAATCTCACATCTAATATCCAATATCTCAAAAAAATGGTAGATATAACATTCAAATCAAGTACACACCGCATGGCAAAAGCTCAGGCGGTTGTTAAGGTGAGCAAAAAAGAAACTGTTGACGCAGTTGTAAACAAAACAGTTCCGAAGGGCGATGTTTTTGAAATGGCGAAAACTGCCGGATTGTTTGCCGTTAAGCGCACCAGTGATATGATTCCCGACTGCCATCCCATGCCTGTTGAATATACCGCTGTAAGGTATGATATAAAAGGGTTGGAAATTATCATTGAAATAGAAGTTCATACCATCTATAAAACCGGGGTGGAAGTGGAAGCCATGCATGGGGCTTCTGTAATTGCGCTTACCATGTATGATATGCTTAAGCCTATTGATAAAGGAATTGAAATTCACTCGATAAAATTATTAGAGAAAAGAGGCGGCAAGTCCGACTTTATTGATAAATTTCGTGTTGATTTAAAAGCTGCTGTAATTGTTTGCTCCGACAGTATTTCGGCTGGAAAAAAAACGGACAAAGCAGGAAAAGCAATTATCAAAAAACTTGAATCATGTAAAGTTGCAGTCTCTGATTACTCAATCATACCAGATGATACATTAGGGATCCAGGAGAAAGTATTGAACTTGTATGCCCTAAAAAACGATATTATTATTTTAACCGGAGGCACAGGGCTTTCGCCGAGAGATAATTCTCCCGAAGCAATAAAACCATTGTTGGATAGAGAAGTTCCAGGAATAATGGAAGCAGCGCGGAATTACGGACAAAGCCGCACACCTTTTTCTATGTTATCCAGAGGCGTTGCCGGCTTGAAAGGAAATACGCTTATCATGACTTTACCCGGTTCAACAAAAGGTGCGCAGGAATCCATGGATGCTTTGTTCCCTTCTATTTTACATATATTCCGGGTTATGGAAGGTGCTCAGCATTATGAGAATAAATAATTGAAATTTATTTTATTTACCCTATGGTATCTAAAAATATTTGATGATTAACATTTCATTAACATAACGCTCCGATTTATATATATAACTTTGTTTTGCAGAGTGAAGTTTCAGGAACAAAATTAATACTGCATCAACAAAAAAGCTGCAAAAATAATTTTTAGACATTTCAGGCAAATTGAACAAAAATAATTGCTGTAAATAATTAAATCAAAAAATTAAATAAGAATGAAGAACTCAGCTTTAACAATCATTTCAGCATTCATTATGGGAATGCAAACCATCAGCGCATCGGTTCAAACCGATATTGAAAAAGCCAACAAAGCTGGAAATTGTGTTTTTCTTGTTGTAACTGAAACAGGGAATGCCGATAATGCCGCCGCTGTTATTCTTAGTTTGGAGGCTCACAAACTTTCTCCAAAATCAACAGTAATCGAATTGAACAGGGCGGATAAAGCCAATGAAAGCCTGGTTGCAAAATATCGTCTTTCCGGAGCAGGTCTTCCTATGGTGCTTATTATTGCTTCAAATGGTGTAGAAGCCGGCGGAGTGGCATATTTAAAGCAAACAACAGCCGAAAACATTGTTGCATTAATTCCATCACAAAAAAAAGCTGAAGTACTGAAAATTATTAATGAAGGCAAGCCTGTTTTTTTAGTAGTAAGCAAAAAAGCTATGGAGAAAAAAGAAATCCTCAGTATGTGCAAAACAGCTTGCGCTGAAATAAAAGATGGAGCACAAACTGTAGAAGTAGATTTTGATGACGCTGCTGAAAAAAAGTTTTTAACCTCATTAAATATATCCCAGATCGGCAGCGAACCGCAAACATTTGTTATAAATTCTAAAGGACAAATCGCGGGCTCTTTCACAGGAATTACTGATTCAAAAACATTGTCGGCCGCAGCCATGAAAAAACCTGCAGGCGGCTGCTGTGCCCCGGGCAGCGGAAAAAGCTGCGGACCAAAAAAATAGTAATATCAACATATAATAAACTATGAACCTTTTCAATTTAGTTTGGCTGGAACTGCTTCACCGCAAGGCAAGGCTGGTTTCTGGTTTGATGGCGATTATATTAGGTATTGCGGTAATTGTCGGCATCCGATCTGTTACTATTTTCTCCGAAAAAGCTGTTGCCGTAAAACTTGATAATCTCGGCGCAAATATTCTAGTCCTGCCCCAGGGTGCAAGTACAGATGATTATTATACTGCTGATATTGACGCTCCTACTTTTCCCGAAAATTATGTTGAACGCATCGTAACTTCTAATCTTTCAGGAGTGGATAATCTTTCTCCAAAATTGAGCAGGCGCGTAAAAATTGGGAATGAAAATTTCGTTCTCACAGGAATTCTTCCAGCCAATGAGATTACCGCAAAACCATTATGGCAGACATCCGGCCTTATGGGTGCTGAATTAAAAGCAAGCTGCGCCACGGCGACCTCCGAAAACCATCCCTCAGAATTGAAGGACGAACGGCTTACAAGGAAAGTTATTGACTCATTGGATGCGCTTGATTGTTATGTTGGTTTTATGGCGGCAAAAAAATTAGCAGCTGCCGAAGGAGGCAAAATAAATATTGAGAATAAAGAATTTAATATTGTAAAAATACTGCCTGAAACGGGAACCATTGACGACGGCAGAATATTCGCTCACCTGCATACTGTTCAAAAACTTTTAGGTATCGAAAACCAAATCAGCGCCATAGAGATAATGGGATGCTGTAATGCTATTTCTGAAGGGCTGCTGAGTAAAATGCGCAATATCCTGCCGGACACCAGAATTACTACCATTGGCCAGATAGTTTCCACACAATTAGAGACTAATAAAATGATGAATAAAATATCTTTGATTTTTTTAATTATCATTTTGCTCGTTGGAGGAATATCTATTGGTAATTACATGGCGGCAAATGTGAATGAACGAAAAAGAGAAATCGGCATTTATCGTATGATTGGTTTTTCCAGATCAGAAATTTACTCAATGCTTTTGCTGAAAGCTGTTATTTTGGGCTTTTTTGGCGGAATATTAGGTTGCATTTTAGGGACATTGGCGGGAGTTATTTTGGGTCCGCAGTTAGCTGGAATAGCAGTTCAGCCAATTATTATTTTACTTCCGTTTTCCATTTTATCAGCAATAATTATTTCTGTTTTAGGTTCGCTTGTGCCCGCATATCTGGCAGCTAAGATTGAACCTTATTCAATAATGCAGGAGGAATAACAAACATGATACTCCAGTTACAAAATATTACAAAACAATACTGTCACCGTAATGGTGCAGTGATTAAAGCCTTGTCGGATGTTTCGGCATCTATCGAAAAAGGCCAGTTTACAGCTATAACCGGACCTTCAGGTTCGGGAAAATCTACCCTGCTGTTTATGCTGGGCGGGTTATTGCGCCCTTCATCCGGAAGCATCTTTTTTAACGGTCAGCCTCTGCATAATGCCGGAGATAATGCCTTATCTGAATTTAGAAAAAATAATGTCGGATATGTGATGCAGAACTTCTCCCTGGTTCCTTATCTCATTGCTGAAGAAAATGTGATGGTTGCAGTCTCGCTATTGCAAAAAGACAAAAAGAAACAAAAAGAAATCGCTCGCGGGCTTTTAGCAGCAGTAGGCCTTTCCGACAGAATGGATCATTACCCAAAAGAACTGTCATCCGGGCAGCAGCAAAGAGTCGCCATTGCAAGAGCATTAGCAAATAACCCGTCCATTATTTTGGCTGATGAGCCAACAGGTAATCTTGATCCTTTGCTTGCTTCTGAAATTCTTAATCTGTTAAAAGAGCTGAATACAGAAAGAGGAATTACAATTATCATGGTTACGCATAGCCCCGAAGCGGCGCTTTATGCAGATAAAAAAATACTTCTGAAAGATGGATGTGTTGTTTGAAAATTTTTAATTTGAGGATATTTTTAATTATTACTCTGCTTTTCCAATTCGTTTTTATAAACAAACATTTAAAACTCTGCAGTCGGATTATAGGCAATCTGTTTTGCTGTTATAGTCGTTTCGATCTTTAGTCCAACAACCTGCATTTGGAATAAAAAAAAGGCCTCTTCATCAGAGGCCTTAAAGAATCTTTATGTCCCTTCGTCAGTATTGCCTGCTTCAGGTTCTACGGGTATATTCTCAGCTGTTAACAGCACCCCAAAAACGATTCATTCATATTAATATAATAAAATAATATACCCTGTATTTTTTTATTTTCCAGAGAAAATTATTCCCCACTATATCTCTTTTAGGATAAAATAATAAACAGCATCTCAATTTTTCATCAAAAAAATAATAAAGTTAATGCCCCCATTTTTTCTCAAGACAGGAACCAGGAATAATTCATTTATATTTAACCTAAACGGAGGTTAATTATTATACCATTGCAATTTGCTTTAAAGGCTTTGTAATGCTTCGGTTCCGTTATTTTGACTGCTTTGCATTTACTTTAACCAGAATCAACAAACCAATACAGGTTTTAACAATTAATATTTATTGAAAATTATTTTTTATCTTCGCATTTAAATTACTTTACCTAACGAATCATAAAATAATACCATGAGAAAAGAAAATTACTCTAACTGCAGCAGCCACAGCAATAATAAAAAAACTAAGCTGATTATTAAAATGATGCTTATGGCAAGCATTTTATTCGGATATGCGGGTTTAAATAAAATTTACGCACAGGTTGCAATTACCGCTCCGTCATTGACAGTTACTGCTTGCACTGCATTTCCGACCAGTTCCATCACCTTGGGGGACATTGTTATTACTGAAAGTTTGGCAGATGATATATCCGGCTCTGGAACATTACTTTTAACTACCCCTTCTCTTAATTTTGAATTCACAAATGCAGGAACTGCGTCTGTGACAGGAACTGAGATAACAGGCGTTTCAACAGTACTTACCAATCCATATGAAATCACTCTTACTTTCGCTGTTGGAGCTGTTGTCGAATTAAATGCAATAACAATTACCGGCATACAGGTGAGAGGAATATCTCCCGCATTTGCGGCAACCGCAGTTACAAGAACAGGAGGAACATCCATAATAAATGGGGATGTGAATGGTACAGCGCATGCATTTCTTACTTCAAACTTAGCACCAGAATTAAGCAGTTCTTTAACTCCTTCTGCAATTTGCAGCGGCGCGGTTTTTACTTACATTCCAACAAGCGGAACATCAAATGCGGTGTTTGCATGGGTAAGGCCTGCAGTATCAGGGATTAGTGAACCTGCAAGCTCCGGCACAGATGATCCAAACGAAATACTTACTAATACAAATACTGCTCCTGTAAATGTTACTTATATATATACTGTATCCGCTAATGGTTGTACAAATCCAACAACCTATAGTGTTGTTGTTACAGTAAACCCAACGACAACATTAAGCAGCAGTTTAGCTCCTACTTCAATCTGCAGCAATACGGTTTTTAGTTATACCCCAACCAGTTTAACAGCGGGTACGACATTTGCATGGACAAGAGCTGCTGTATCAGGTATAAGCAGTGTCGATAACAGCGGTACAGATAATCCAAACGAAACACTTATCGACACTGCAGCTGCTCCTGTAAATGTTACTTATGTTTATACTTTATCCGCTAATGGTTGTGCGAATCCAACAACCTATAGTGTAGTTGTTACAGTTAATCCAATACCAACATTAAGCAGCAGTTTAGCTCCTCCTGCTATGTGCAGCGGCACCGTTTTTAATTATACCCCAACTAGTTTGACAACAGGCGCAGCTTTTGCTTGGACAAGGGCTGCTGTAATAGGAATAAGCAATGCTGCAGGCTTAGGAACCGGCAATCCGAACGAAACACTTACCGATACTGCCGCAACCGGTTATGAAAACGTTACATACATATTTACTGTATCAGCAAATGGATGTACAAATGCTGTAACTTACAGCGTTGTTGTCCGTGTGGATACATGCGGTCTATGTACCTATACACTGAGCAGCAGTTTAACTCCTCCTGCAGTTTGCAGCGGTTCATCTTTCAATTATGTTCCAACCAGTACAACTCCTGGTGCTGTTTTTGCTTGGGTAAGACCAGCTGTAACCGGCATAAATAATGCTGCTTCAAGCGGTACAGGTAATCCGAATGAAACACTTGTTAATACAAGCTCTGCTCCTATAAATGTTACTTATACTTATACCGTTACCGCTAACGGCTGTACAAATCCGACGCCTGTTAGTGTGGTTGTTAAAGTAAATCCAACGCCGTTATTAAGCAGTACACTTGCACCTCCTTCGGTTTGCGGAAGTACTGCTTTTAATTACACGACGGCCAGCGCAACTATCGGCGGAGTATTTACATGGACAAGAGCGGCTGTAATAGGTATCAGCAATCCTGCCAATGCCGGTACTGGCGGCGTTTACGAAATACTTTTAAATACAACTGCTGATTCAGTAAACGTTGCATATAATTACACTGTTTCCGCCAACGGCTGCACAAATCCAACAGTCTACACTGTGGTTGTTTCAATAAAACCGATTCCAACAGTAAGTTTAGCTCCATTTGCAACGGTATGTTCAACAGCTCCCGCCTTCACTTTAACAGGCGGTTCGCCTGCAGGAGGAACCTACTCAGGAATAGGTGTTGATTCCGGCATGTTTTATCCCGGAAGTGCCGGTGCAGTGCAAACCCTTAGCTATACAGTAATAGCGACAAACGGCTGCGCAAACTCTGCTTTCAGCAACATGACTGTTAATTATTGTGCGGGAATCGAAGAAATTGCTTCACACCCTATTTCTGTATACCCAAACCCATCATCAGGCGGAATTATTAACATTGCTGTAAAAAATGCAAACTTCTATGAATTGATGATCAGCATTACAGATATTCAAGGTAAAGAAGTGTTCAGTACTTTGGATAAAAATATATCGTCTGATTATAACAGACAAATTAACATAATGAAGTTTGCAAAAGGTATTTACTTCATTAAATTAAGTACCGGTGCTGATGCACAAACTCAAAAATTAATTGTAGAGTAGTCAAAATATTTTTGAATTAGTATCTGTTACGAAATAATATTTACAAATTTGATTTGATTGTATAGTTCCATTCTCCGTGAAATCCGCTTTTTTTAATGCTGATGCTATCCAATTTTTCATCTGATACTTTTATTCCTTTCT
>CAISYK010000619.1 GCA_903889605.1 uncultured Bacteroidota bacterium | reverse complement strand
TTGTGTGTTGTCACCCAGAGCCTGTCGAAGGGTGTGCGATGGCTTGCCCACATACTTCGACCGGCTCAGCATGACCTACGCACACAACATTTATTTCTACCCTTGAATGGCATTAATAATATAGTAATTTCTAACTATTAATTAATTAATTAGTTAATTATCCCCTTAGTAAATATTATTGTTTCAATTTTATTATTTCTTTGCAATGAAAATGTCTTTTCAGTGAAATTTACATAATTGAAAATTGTCAAAACTTTTTGATACAGATTTTTTGCTTTATCTATTTCATTTTTCGCTTCAAACAATTCAGCTGAAGCATAAAGCAAGTCTCCCAAATCACTTAAATGTGCGGGACTAAATTTTTTTTCAACTATTAAGACATCAACAAAATTATCCTGCGCAGCTTCAAGTATATTTTCAATTTCCAAATCAAATGTACTTTTAAGAGATTCTTCTGCTAATACTAACCCTTTATCCGCCTTTCCAAGTCCTTTTAATTTTAACATATCAGAAATAACTTTTGCAATTGCACGTCCTAACTCTTCCAATTGCCGTTTAATAAAATCGCGGGATATCATTTTAATAAATTTACGTTTCGTAAAGTACAATAATTGTTCCCTTGTAAAAAATGCGTTCAGCCATGGTTAAATTTGATTTTAATCAAGACTAAATGTCTTGAGACAATAATTTAAATGACTTTTTGGCTTTTTTGAAAACTATTTTTATTATAAAATGGAATATTGGGAGTACCGCATTTGAGTATTCCATTGTTGAGTGAATGAGGCAAAAAAAAATCCGCCTGAATATATTAATTCAGGCGGATAGTAGAGGAGATATAAGGAAAAAACTTATTTAGCAACTGTAGAATTATTCATATTATCTAATACTGACATTACTTCTTTAACAGATTTTGCTGAGTCATAAAGTGATTTCTTTTCTTCTTCGTTCAGTTTTAGTTCAATAATTTGTTCAATGCCTTTTTTTCCTAATTTTACAGGTACTCCAAGGTATATGTCTTTCAAACCATATTCACCTTGCAGCCATGCGCAAACAGGGAAAATACGTTTCTGGTCGCGGATAATAGCTTCAACCATTTGTGCAGCAGCAGCACCAGGAGCATACCATGCTGAGGTTCCTAATAAATTAACGATTTCTCCGCCGCCTTTTTTAGTACGATCAATAATTTCGTCTAATCTTTCTTTTGAAATAAGTTCGGTTACCGGAATACCTGCAACTGTAGTATAACGAGGTAATGGAACCATTGTATCACCATGTCCGCCCATTAATACAGCTTGTATATCTTTTGGAGAACAGTTTAGTTCGTCAGCTAAAAATGCGCGGTAACGGGCAGTATCAAGAATACCAGCCATTCCAAATACTCTCTTGGAATCTATTTTTGCTGTCAAATAAGCGCAGTATGTCATTACATCCAAAGGATTGGAAACAATAATGATTATACACTTAGGTGAATATTTTAAAATATTTTCAGTAACAGTTTTTACAATACCGGCATTTGTTGAAATAAGGTCATCACGGCTCATACCCGGTTTACGCGGCAAACCAGAAGTAATAACCACAACATCAGAATTTGCTGTTTTTGAATAATCATTTGTAGACCCAGTAATACGTGTGTCATACAAATTTACAGGTGCTGTCTGCCAAATATCCAGGGCTTTACCCTCTGCAAAGTTTTCTTTAATATCCAGTAAAACAAGCTCATTTACCAGTTCTTTTTGGGCTATAACGTCGGCACAAGTGGCTCCAACGTTTCCGGCTCCTACTACAGTTACTTTCATATCATTTATATTTTATATATTTACAAAAAATTTCGTCGCGAAGTTATAAAAGAAAAACGAATACCAAGCTAAATTCGCAGCAGTTTTTTTATTTGGAAACAATTATTTTTTGACGTGCAACTAATGTTTAACTTTGTGTATCTATGTGGGTAATCTGAAACTATTATTTATAATTTTGCCATCTTAAATTTTATGAAAAAGATATTCCTGATTATTTTTGTTGTAATTAATTTACATGCAGGACATTTAACAGCTCAAGGAGTCGGCTGTTCTACTGCCAGTCCATTCTGCACCGCAGTTCCAGCTACTTTCCCTGCACAGCAGAATACCACTGCTCCGGTAGGTCCAGACTATGGCTGTTTGGGTTCACAGCCAAACCCCGCCTGGTTTTATTTGCAGGTTTCAACCCCAGGTACCATTACTTTAGATATGTCTAATTCTGCAAATGTTGATATTGATTATATTATTTGGGGTCCTTTTGCTTCTGCAGCTGCTGGTTGCGCTTCAGGATTGCCTCTCAGCACCAATGTTGACTGCAGTTATTCCGGATCTTCAACTGAAACAGGTATTATACCTGGTGCTGTTGTGGGGCAGGTTTATGTTTTATTAATTACAAACTATTCAAATCAACCTACTACTATTTCCCTGGTTCAAAATTCTTCAGGAAGCACAGGTGCAACCAATTGCGCCATTGTTTGTGCTATGTCTGCCTTAACAGCTTTGCCGGGTCCTTGTGTAAGTCCGGCTAACACTTATGATCTGTCAGGAACTGTAACATATACTGCTCCTCCAGCTACGGGAACATTAACGATAACTAATAGCTGTTCCGGCGCTTCGCAAGTGATTAGTGCCCCATTTAACGCGGTAACTGCAAATTACAGTTTTATAGGTTTACCTTCAAATGGATTAGGATGCACTGTCACTGCAGTATTTTCAAGTGATCCAAACTGCACCATGACGCAAAACTATACTGCCCCGCCTTTGTGCTACGTTGACTGTCCAGTTTTTGTTGACTCTGCCCGTACCTGTGCCGGTGTTTCAACTGTTTTAACTGCAAGCGGCTCTAACACATATTTATGGTCAACAGGTGCAACAACAGCAAGCATTACTGCCTCAGGGGTTTCTGCATCTTATTCAGTTATTGGAACATCCGGCACGTGTTCAGATACTGCGGTATCACTTGTTACTACTTTTCCCCCGCCGACTGTAAGTTTTACGGGCGACACGTTAAGCGGATGCAATAAATTTACTACAAATTTCACAGCCGATACTGCAGGTAATCCAGGTGCAACGTATTCATGGAATTTTGGTGAAAGTGCTTCCGGAACCGGAATACACCCATCTCACATTTATAAAGAGGCAGGTAAACATACCGTTTTTCTAACCGCAAGTTTCGGACAAGGATGTTCAACTACTGATTCAATCCATAATATGATCAATGTGTTTGCTCAGTCAGACGCCCAATTTAATTTCTCACCAAGTGATATTGATATTATTGCCCCTACGGTTTATTTCTCAAATACATCTTTAGATGCAACCCAATGGTTATGGAACTTTGGCGACACCACAAGTTCTATAATTCAAAATCCCGATCATACTTATTCCGATGTTGGAGCATATCCTGTAACATTATATACTTCAAATATTAATGGATGCACTGACTCTGTAACTCATTTAGTATTAATTAACGACATTATAACCAAATACATACCAAATGCATTTACGCCGAATAAGAATGGATGCAATGATGTTTTTAATATATATTCATACGGTATATCGCCTGATAATTTTGAATTATTGATTTTTAACAGGTGGGGAAAACAAATTTTCAAAACCAATGATATTAATGAGGGATGGAATGGAGGATTTAATAATGTTGGTGAAGTTTTGGAAGTTGGTATTTATGTTTATCATATAAATTATAGAGAGTTAACAGGGAAGAGGCGTGAATTACTTGGTCATATTGCCCTAATGAAATAATTTTTTGTACAGGCCCGTAAATCGCCTTTTTTGTGAACATATTTTTTTTACAAAGAATTCAAAGTCAGCTTGCAGTTTTTTCCCTATTTCTAAATTACAAAATCGATCTCCTTTTTCTGTCTTTTTTCCGGCATTTAAATTAGCCGATTTCTGTTTTATGAACTCAAATCTCAAAAATATATTTCTTAAAATATTAATTGTAATTCCTCTGTTTTGTAAATCACAAAACCATGAGTATTTGTTCAATAATAATCTGAACGAACTTAACGGCGGACCTGCCATAGTCGAAATACTTGCATGCGGTGCCGGTAATGGTTCTTATGGGGTTCAAACTGCAGGAACTACTGGCGGAGACTGCCTTACATTCAATTCTTTTTGTTTTAACGACGGAGGGGGACTTCAATATTCAAATCCTGGATTAATTACAAGCAGCTACACGATAAATATGTTCTTTCGGTTCAGCAGTTTGGGGGGATACGCCAGAGTAATTGATTTTTCTAACAGCACTTCAGATGCAGGTGTATATTTCTTAGGAAACTGTCTTAATTTTTACCCAAATGGGAATGTTGGAACTTGCCCCTATTTTAATACGAATACCTACTATTTGATAACATTTGTAAGAGACGGCGGAACTAACATTATATCGGTATATGTTGACGGCAGCCTATTTGGGAGTTATACGGACTCAGGTAATTTATACCGCACAGCAACTGCTAATACTCCAATAAATTTTTTCAGAGATGATAATCCAGTTCCCTGCGAAGCTCAGCCGGGATGCGTAAAATACATTTCAGTAAGTCCAAATGTTTCTTCAGCTTCGGATGTTGCTCTTATCTGGACGAATATTGCCGCAATAACTCAATCAACTAATGTACCTCTGCCATCAGTTACTGCGGTGAACAGCGGGAATTTAAACTGCTCAGCTTCCACTGCAGTACTTACGGCAACCAGTCCAGGAAATACAATGGTTTGGAACGGCGGTTCGCTCAGTAATTCGCCAAATCCAGCAACAGTTTCAGCTGTAGGGACTTATACTGTTACCGTTACCAATTCGAATGGATGTACCAATTCTACTTCTGTAATTGTTGCTGTCAATACTTTACTGCCGACTGTTACAGCGAGCAGCAGCGGGAATTTAACATGCTCTGCGGCTTCAGTAACACTTACTGGAACCAGTATTGGAAATACAATGGTTTGGAACGGCGGTTCACTAAACAATGCTGCAAATCCCGCAACTGTGACTGTCGCTGGTACATATACTGTAACAGCTACGGATGCGGTAAATGGCTGCGTTAATACAGCTTCCGTTATTGTAACATCAGGAGGAGGGCAGACAATTATAGCCTCGGTTAACTCTGCAACAATTTGCAGCGGGCAAACTGCTGTGCTCACAGCCGGAGGCGGAACGACTTATTCCTGGTCAACAGGGGAAACTACTAATTCGATTACGGTATCTCCATCCTCAACTGCTTCATTTACAGTTACCGGAACTACGAGCGGATGCTCAGATGATACAATAGCTGTTGTAACAGTAATTCCAAAACCCGCAATTATAGTCAATTCTCCAACTATTTGTGCAGGACAAACTGCCGCATTAACCGCTGGCGGCGGTGCATCATATTCCTGGTCAACAGGTGAAACAACTAATTCGATTACTGTATCTCCTTCCTCAACTGCCTCTTATACAGTTACCGGAACAACAAGCGGGTGCTCTGATGATACAATTGCGGTTGTAACATTTATCCCATTGCCCTCTATAATTGTCAATTCTCCAACAATATGTATCGGACAAACAGCGACATTGACGGCAGGAGGCGGAACAACATATTCCTGGTCAACAGGCGAAGTAATTAATCCTATTACCGTTAGCCCTTCCTCAACTGCTTCTTATACTGTTACTGGGTCAACAGGCGGCTGCTCAAATACTGCAATAGCTTCGGTTACCATAGGAGGAAGTTTGTCAATTACAGTAATTTCTTCAATTATCTGTAAAGGGGATACTGCAGTATTAACTGCCAGTGGTGGTAATACTTATCTATGGTCAACTGGTACAGCAGGGAATTCGATAAGCGTTGCTCCTGCATCAGATACTTCATATACAATTACAGGGACAACTAGTGGGTGCAGCGGAACTGCATCAGCATCAGTCACAGTTATTGCGATTCCGATAATTACTGTCAATTCGCCGACTATTTGTGATGGACAAACAGCGGCGCTTACTGTTAGCGGCGGAACTACTTATTTGTGGTCAACGGGGGCAGCGGCAAATTCGATAAGTGTTTCCCCGGCCGCAACGACGTCCTATACGGTAACAGGAACAACAGCTGGCTGTTCAGATTCAGCGGCAGCAATTGTAACAATAACCCCTTTACCCGCGATTTCGGTTAATTCAGCAACCATTTGTGCCGGAGATACTGCTGTATTAACCGCAGCCGGAGGCAATGCATTTTCATGGAATACTGGAGATTTAACTAATACTATAAGTGTTTCCCCATCTTCAACAATCACTTATACAGTTACGGGAACGGCATTGGGTTGTTCAAACACTGCTTTCGCATCTGTAACTGTAAATCCAATACCAGTTGTTACTGTTAATTCACCAAGTATTTGTGCCGGAGGTACAGCAATACTGACTGCTTATGGTGCTTCTGCTTACTCATGGTCAACTGGTTCAGTATCCAATATAATAAACGATTCACCAGCAGCTACTACAACTTATACTGTAACAGGTTCTTCTCTGGGGTGTTTAGGTACAGCAATTAGTATTGTGACGGTTAATCCTTTTCTATCAGTAAATGCGGCTGGAACAATATCAATTTGCCTTGGCAGCTCAGCTTTCATTACCGCAGCGGCAATAAATGGCAGCGGAGGGCCTTATACATATTCATGGGTACCGGGATTAATCAATACAGATTCATTGGTTGCTGTTTCACCAGCTATAACTACCACTTATACCGTTACCGCAAATGATGGATGTTCACCGTCTGCTTCAGACACCATTACCGTTACTGTATTACCTAATCCTACTGCTGAATTTACTGCGGATGTAAACCAAGGCTGTTCGCCTTTATGTGTAAACTTTACAGATTTATCGAGTGCTTCAGGAGGTATTATTATGCTGCAGAATTGGAATTTTGGTGCAGAAGGAGGTAATGTTCAGCATTGTTTTGCTGACCAAGGGCAGTATTCTATCACATTAACTGTTATATCAAGTAATGGTTGTGTTTCTTCATTAACAGATACGAACATGATTTTTGTTTCTGCTTATCCAACGGCAAGTTTCATAACCCCTATTTCAATTGGTATACTGGATCCTACTGTTAATTTTACAGATAATTCTATTGGGGCTAGCTTATGGAATTGGAACTTTAATGATTCTTCAGCTGATAATTCAGATAATACCAGCAGTATTCAAAACCCATCACATACCTATTCTGAAGTTGGAACTTACTGCATTACACTTGCAGCAGGCAACGCATATGGCTGCTATGATTCAACCCAGGTTTGTTTAGACGTGGAAAATGAATTTGCTTTCTATATTCCAAATTCCTTTTCGCCGGATGGCGACAATATTAATGATGAATTTTAT
>CAISYK010000618.1 GCA_903889605.1 uncultured Bacteroidota bacterium | reverse complement strand
TTTAATAATATGGTAACTACAAAAAACCAGTTTGATAAAGAATGGGAAATAAAATTGAAACAAAGCTGGCAAAGCCGTGTATTGCCTAAATAATAAAAACTCTAATCCATTAAAGGGCTTCCTGCAAATTATTTTTGGCATTAAAATTGAATTGTTTTGTCTAACCAATATAAAATAAAATCATGAAAAATTTTCTCTCCCTTCTTCTTCTCACAGCAATTATGTCGCAAGTTCTGTTAGCGCAAAATAATAACCTTATTGTCTATTCGCAGGATGGTTTTAAATTTTCAGTAATTCTGAATGGCATTCGTCAAAATAGTGAACCCCAAACAAATGTGAAGATTACAGGTTTAAATGCGGCTAACTATCAAATAAAAATTATTTTCGCCAACAAAATGCCGGACCTTGATCAAAATGCATACTTGATGGATGGAGGCGAGCCGACACAAAACACTGAATATACTTATGCAATTGCTAAAGTAAAAGAGAAATATAAATTAAGATTTAAAAGTACTGCTCCGATTTCTACAGAGGTAAGTGTTCCTCAGCAAACAGTTGTTGTTTATACTCCTGTTGAAAGGACAACCCGGACAACTACAACAACTACAACTACAACAGGCGGAACAAATACAGGTGATAATGCTAATATCGGTATGAACATGAATGGTATGGGAGTGGGAATAAGTATGAATATTAATGTTAACGACATGGACGGTGACATGGGGACCGGCAATACAAATAGTACCACCAAAAGTTACAGTACTACAACCACTACAACATCAACCAGAAAAGGAAGTGATTACGATGACAATGATAATGGCAATGAAAAACACCATGATAATGACCATGGCAATGACAGCGAAAAACACCATGGCAATCATCACGACAATGATAACAATACTTATGTTTTACAAGGTTATAGCGGAGTTTATGGATGTCCTTATCCTATGGGAGAAGGCGATTTTGAAAGTGCAAAAGCATCAATAAAATCTAAGTCATTTGATGATAGTAAATTAACTCTTGCAAAACAAATAGTAGGAAACAACTGTATGCTTTGCTCTCAAATAAAAGAATTAATGCTGTTGATTACTTTCGAAGCAACCCGCTTAGACCTTGCTAAATTTGCCTGGAGCCATAATTTAGATAGAGGAAATTATTATAAACTTAATGATGCTTTTACTTTTGAATCATCCATTAATGAGCTAAATGAATATACTCAGAGTCATTAATGTAAAGAAGGAAGTTTGATAGTGTTTTAACTTGAAAAATTTAATATTTAGTTTTAAAATTTTCAATTGATTATTAAATAGTTTCATTTTCAAAATAATAAATTTTCAAATTGATTTCATGACTAAAAACGAATGTTTTAATTTAGGTTATATTGCTAAAAGGGTTGGTAATTTTGGTGAATTAGCATTTGTATTAGATGTTGATAATCCCTCAAACTATAATAAGTTAGAATCGGTCTTTGTTGAATTGAACAATACCTTGGTGCCGTTTTTTATAAAGAAAATACAGCTTCGCGGCAATACTGCAGTTGTTGCCATAGAAGGTATAGATACTATAGAAAAAGCGGAAGAGATAATAAAATCAAGTTTATATTTACCTTTAAGTTTTTTGCCGGCATTAAAAGGCAAAAAATTTTATTTTCACGAAATAGTAGGCTATGCAGTAAATGATAAATTGCATGGCGATATCGGCTCCGTTGAAAAAATACTCGACTTTCCTCACCAGGCAATCTTTCAAATAAAATTTGGCGAACACGAGATTTTAATACCAGCTAAAGAAGAATTTATTGTAAGTATTAACCGCATTACTAAAATGCTAATGCTTGATGCTCCCGAAGGTCTGATTGATATTTATATAAATAACAAAGAAGAGGACGCGGAGAATTAATAAATCAATCTGCAATTCAATAAAAATGTTGCGTTCTATGAAAATTAGTTTAACTTTATTCTTCAATTACTGAACCATTTTTATTTTATACCTATAATTGTTTTCTTCGTAAGCCTGAACATTTATGTCGAGCCAGGAATTTGTTTTTAAGCAGTTTAAAATTCTTCAGGACAAATGCGCTATGAAAGTGGGCACAGACGCTGTTTTATTAGGCTCTTGGGTTAATACTTCCAAAGCAAAAACAATTTTAGATATCGGTACCGGTACCGGAATTATCGCATTAATGCTTGCGCAGAAATCAGATGCCCTGATTGATGCAATTGATATTGAAAAAAATGCTTTTGTTCAGGCTGTCGAAAATATTGCTGTATGCCGATGGAAAGAACGTATCCGCATTCATCATATTTCTTTGCAGCAATATACCTCCGACTGCAGTAAAAAATATGATCTTATAGTTAGTAACCCGCCTTATTTTGTTGATTCATCAAAAGCATTTGAAGAATCACGCACAAATGCACGGCATACTGATCAATTGCCTTTTGAGGATCTGTTAAATGGTGTTTTGAATTTATTAAATTCTTCTGGAAAATTTTGTGTGATTCTTCCGACTAAAGAAAGTCTGGTTTTTCGTGAAATTGCAGAAGAGCATAAATTGTTTTTAACTAAACTTACACGCGTAATAACCCGGACAGATAAGCCTGAAAAGAGGCTTCTTATGCAGTTTGAATTTGCAAAAAAAATAATTGAAGAAAATTCTATCACCATTGAACAAGATGAACGGCATTCTTATACTGATGAATATAAAGAACTTACTAAAGATTATTATTTAGGTTTTTAGTGCTCCTCCTACCCAAGGGGGCTGTTTCAAATGAAGCTGCGTGCTTTTGTATTGATTCTGCTTCTGTTTTAGAAGTAATGGCAGTTTTTTTAACATTATCAACAAATTATCATAAATCGTTAATAACATATTTAGGGCTTTTGAAAATTTAGTTTTATTTTTGTAAAACTATAAAATCAAAGCAAAGAAGCATTTTCATTGCCTTGCTAAAGTTTTATTCGGAAAAGGAAAAGTTGAAGAGGCCGTAGCTGTATTTTTATTAACCGCAATATTGAATGCTAAAAGCGTAACAATCATGCGGTTGCTGATTTAGCTAAATGATATTTATAAAACATAAATTTTAACCGGCACAATTTCGTAAATTCGTAAACATTCGTTATTCTCAACCTAGAAAATAAATAAAATCAAACGCAACTAAACAATAAAAAAACATGGACATCACAGGAATCTTAAAAGTAAAAAACGAAGCACAGCAGGTATCTGAAAAATTCAAAAAAAGAGAATTTGTTTTGACTGATAATTCATCACAATACCCACAGCACATATCGTTTCAATTAACACAGGACAAATGTAATTTGATTGATCAATATAATGTTGGATCTGAAATAAAAGTTCATTTTAATCTGCGTGGCCGTGAGTGGACAAGCCCGCAAGGCGAAATAAAGTATTTTAATACTCTTGAAGCATGGCGTCTTGAAGGTGGTGCTAATTCTGGTTCAGGAAATGCCTCATCTGCAAATAAAATGGAAAATGTTCCAGAAACTTTTACGGCAGCAACTGAAGGGGATGATTTACCATTCTAATATTAATTAACAATTAAGTGTCCCGTTTCTGCAAAAGGCTGCGGAAACGGGACACTTAATATTATACCATTAATACATTACCTGATCCTCATCAATAACCTTTGTATCTAAAGAATCACGCAGGCCGTTTCCAAGCAAAACAAATGCAAGCACCATTAACATGATTGCCAATCCCGGAAGAAAAGCTAAATAAGGAGCATCGCCTATAATATAACCTCTATGTGCATTAATCATAGCACCCCAGGATGCAGTTGGCGGCTGCGCGCCGATACCAAGAAAACTTAATCCCGCTTCAATCAATATCGCGGCAGCAAAATTTGCAGCCGAAATAACAATGACAGGGCCCATTACATTTGGCAATATATGGCGCATTATTATTCTGAAATTTGTAAATCCTAAAGCTCTGGCGGCCTCAATAAATTCCTTTTCACGTAAACTCATAATTTGCCCGCGTATAACACGTGCAACCTCAACCCACATTGTTAAGCCAACTGCTACAAAAACCTGCCAGAAACCCTTCCCTAAGGCCAATGTAATAGCAATAACAAGAAGCAGTGTCGGCACTGACCAAACTACATTTATAAACCAAATAATTACATCATCAATTCTGCCTCTGTAATATCCGGCTAAAGCACCCATTAAAATACCTATAAATACCGAAATAAATACCGCAACAAAACCTACAGAAAAAGATACTCTTGTGCCAATGATCAAACGGCTTAATAAATCTCGGCCTGCTGGATCGGTACCTAAAATAAATTTTTTAGTAATTATATTTTTTTCTTTTATTTCATTCTGTAATTCTGTGATAGTTTTTTTTACTTTTTGTTTACTGCCCAATTCATAAAATTCAATACACCCTGTTTCCAAATTATTATCTATTATTGTGTTGTAGTTTATGGCATATACAACATCTGCAAGATTATACTTGAATTCAGCACCTATACGATTATCATTTCCGGTATATTCTTGAATGATTATATCCGCTCCATCAAATCGATAGCTTGAAAAAGGTATGGAACGATAATCGCTTATTTCACCAAAAAGCATTTTGGAAAAAGCATTTACTTTATGTGAGTTTTCATTTTTACGATTCAGAAGCATTTGCACCTTAAAGCCGGGAGTTTTTTTGGAGAGTTCAAGCAACTGATCATTAGCATCAGGAGTCGCATCAGGGGTTATGGTATAACCTAAAACGGCAGTTATTATACACAATGCAATAACTATTAGCCCAGACACAGCAAGTTTATTTTTTTTAAATCGCAGCCAGGCAAAATATGATAGTGAATGTGAGAAATATTTATCGTCTTTTTTAGTCATTTATTTTTTAATGTACTGCTGAGTATTATGATAACCTAATAGTGAAAATTTCAAAGAAACATAGTCCCATGCGGTAATATATTAAATTGGTTATTGTTTTTCTTGCTTTCCCAAACATGCTTCCTAAGAGAAACTTAAAGTACGTTGGCTTTGTAACCAAATATAAACCTTAATAAAAATGATGTGTCTAAAATTAATAACAAAATATCAATTAAACATTTTATTCCTGTTAGAATAAGACTAATTTTATAAATGACAGGATGAAAATGCTTATTTTAATAACAGAATTGATTAATTGGGTGAGCGCGTCATGAATTTTATATTTTGTCATGGAGAAATTTGCCACTATGTTATTCTTATCTCAAAAATGTTTAATTGTTTTATAACTTTGTATCGCTATTGATTTAAGCTAATCCTGCCGGAATAAATTTTTCCAATCCTGCAGATATATTTTTTCTGTTTAAACGAAACTATTAAACATTACGAAAACAACTGATAAAATAATATTAGGAATAGACCCTGGCACTAATATTATGGGTCATGGACTAATACATATCAAAGGCAATAAAATGGAATTGATAGTGATGGGTGTTTTACGTCTTGAAAAAGTCGGTGACCATACTTTAAAGCTTCAGAAAATATTTAGTCATGTAATTGCTCTAATCGATGAATATAAGCCAGATGAATTAGCTATAGAAGCTCCATTTTTCGGGAAAAATGTTCAATCGATGCTTAAGCTTGGAAGGGCTCAGGGTGTTGCTATTGCGGGGGCTCTTTCAAGAAACATAATGGTACAGGAATACTCTCCAAAAAAAATAAAACAATCTATTACAGGCAATGGTAATGCTTCAAAAGAGCAGGTTTCTGCAATGTTAAAAACTCTATTAAACTTTAAAGAAACTCCTGAATTTTTGGACGCAACAGATGCGTTAGCCGTTGCCGTGTGTCACCATTTTCAGCGAAAACCAGGAACTGCAAAAAAAACATACTCCGGATGGAAAGCTTTTTTATCAGAAAATCCTGAGAAGAAAGGATAATTTGAAAATTCGGTAATTTGAAAATTTGAAAATGATTATTAGATAGTACTGTAATTAATTACCGTCGCTAAATTGCATATTATTTACTGTCTAAAATTTCCCAATTATTTAAATTTGGAACGGATTTTTTCCGCCATACTGCTTAATTCATTCTGCGATGGTTTTAGTTTTGGCTGAGTAAAATTGATATCATTTACTGTATTCATCGGTACTAAATGAATATGGGCATGAGGAACTTCTAACCCAATCACTGCAATACCAATACGTTTGCATTGAACAGCCGCTTTTTGAGCCTCTGCAACAAGTTTTGCAAATAACATCATTTCCGCTAAATCAGTATCTGTCATATCAAAAATATAATCAACTTCTTTTTTAGGTATAACCAGTATATGACCATATACAAGGGGAAATACATCTAAAAAAGCCATGAATTTTTCATTCTCTGAAATTTTATAGCAAGGGATTTCTCCGTTTACTATTTTTGTGAAGATACTTGGCATTTTCTAATTGTAAATTTATTGGTTAGAGACAATGTTACGGATTTTTTGATTTGTGGATTAAAAAAATTAGACCCTGCCATGCTTTATCGTTTTCTTTATCATGCTGCCTCCTGTATTTGTTAGCAAAAGAGGATTTCAGCGGATGGTATAATTGCCTATTGCATAATTGTTGAATTTTTAAATAACCTTAGCGGGATATTTCAACTACTTCAAATTTAATGGTACCGGAAGGAACTTTTATATCAGCAATTTCACCTGTTTTTTTTCCTAATAAGCCTTTTCCAATTGGTGAGTCAACAGATATTTTATTTGCTTTTAAATCAGCTTCATTTTCAGCTACAAGTGTATAAGTCATTACTGAACCATTGGAGATATTCTTAATTTTTACCTTAGAAAGAATAAGTGCTTTTGATGAATCTAAAGTGGATTCATCTATCAGCCTAGCGTTGGCCATTATTTCTTCCAATTTTGAAATTTTGAGCTCCAGCAAGCCTTGCGCCTCCTTAGCTGCATCATATTCAGCATTTTCTGACAAATCACCTTTATCACGTGCTTCCGCTATCTGCCTTGAAATATATGCACGTTCATGAGCTTTTAATTGGTGCAGTTCATCTTTCAGCTTTTTTAACCCCTCTTTTGTAAAATAAGATATGTTTGACATGTTTTTAAATTTATTTATTGACTATTGTAAAAAATACAAAGAGAATCCTTCTGTTAAATCAGAAGGACTCTCCTTTGTTGTACAAATATATGAATCTAATTTTAAAAAGTGCTAATTAATAGTGGTCAAATTGTAATTTTCAAACGACCAAATCATCAAATAGACATATTACAGATTTATTCTCGCACCTATAGAATGTGTTCCGTTAAACGGATTAGTAGCTCTATATGAATAATCTATTGCAAATGTAGATTTGTTTTTACCAAACGGCATTTCAAATGTAAATCCAGCACTAGGTCCAGTAAAAGCCGAGGTTCTTTCAGCAGTTTTTAAAAGGCCTTTTTCATATGTATAGCCAACACGCAGCATCAGTATGTTTTCCCAGCCATATTCAAGCCCTAATTTATACTGATCTTTTTCAAATGAGTTAGAAGTGAAGGTACCCATTACAGTTAATCTATGAGTCTTTGGTGCAGTTGTATCGGGTAATAAGTAAAAATCATAGCCTGCACCGATATTAAGTAAAGACGGCAATTCATATTGCGTTGACCTCTGATCTACTGTCATTGTATTACTTTGAGTAGTAGACGGAACTGGTGTTTTAAATGACAAACCATCACCGCTGAATTTCAATCTTGGTCCGACATTTTTTAATGCAATACCGAATTTCAACTGATCTTGTTTGCCTGTTACATATTGTATACCAGCATCTAAAGCAATACCTCTTGCACTAATATTAGATGTTTTTTCTGTAATTAC
>CAISYK010000617.1 GCA_903889605.1 uncultured Bacteroidota bacterium | reverse complement strand
TTACTGATTTTCTTAAAAATATGGTAATCCAAAAGTTCATGGCGTGAATTTTATTTTCTATAAAATTCATAACTTATTTTTCTAAATGTTAATAATTCAAATTAGAGATTGAATTATTCCATGTATTTTCACTCATGAATAGCTAATAATGGGATGTGTGAATGAAAAGCCATTTTTTTTGTATTGCTTTCCTGAAACAAATTTGAAAATAATGGATGTTTTTTCGGAATCATTATTAATAAATCGGCATTATTATTCTCAATAAAATCATTGATATTATTTATCAAATTCTCCCCTGATAAAAAATGTATTGAGTAATCAATGTTTTCAAAAACTGTCAAATTTTTTGATTCAAAAAGAGTTTTTTGAAAATCAATTTTTTCAAAAGATTCAACCGCATTTAGTATTAATAATTTGGAATTGAAAAACTCCGTAAATTTAGAAACTTGGTTAATTGCATTTGTGTCAATAATTTCCCCAATGTCACTGCATGCAAATACAATAGTATTTATCGGCCTATATACAGCGCCTTCCGGAATAATCAAAATTGGACAGCTTGTTTTTTTGATAACCCTAATACTTGTACTGCCTAAAAAGAATTCCGCCAATTTGCCGGCTTCATGAATTCCCATGATAATCAAATCTACTTTTTTTTCTGCTGCAATTTCTGCGATTTCTTCAATCAAAAAACCACTTATAGTTAAACTTTCAATCGGATTTGTAAACGCATATTTTTCGCTTAATTCTCTTTCAAACTCTTTCAAAAAAGCACTATTATCTTCTTCTATAGTTAAATATGACGGCATTTCTACCAGTCCATCACCTGCTGAAACGGGAATATTATAAACATGTAAAATGATCAGCGCAGCGTTCATTTCTTTGGCAAGCTGCATGCCGTATTCAAATATTCCTTTTGATTTTTCTGAAAAATCAACCGGTATTAAGATTGTTTCCATTTATATTAATTTTATTATTCCTCTTTCCGGGGTGTTGGCGGTATTGGTTTTTCGGTTCTAACTTTTGGCTCTATTCTTGGAGCATTAGTTGGCTTTGTTTGCGGCGGCAAATTTTGCTGACGCTGAGGAGCAGGTGCAGGTACATTCGGCTCCTTTTGTCTTTGTTGATTTCCCTTGGGAACCGGCAAAGGCTGAGGAGTAATAATCGGCTGAGGTTTTTGCTGTACAGGTGCTTGTTTTTCATTAATATTAACTGGGGCTTTTTGTTGCTGAGGTTTATCTTCTCTTGTTGGCTTTGATTTTTCATTAGCTGATTTTGGTATAATAACAGGCTGTTTGTTTTGCTGAACCGGCGCTTGTTTATCGGTGGGTTTAGCGGATTCATTTTGTTTCTGTTGATTTTCTATTTGATTCGATTTAGGTTTTGCCTTGTCATTTTGAGGTACAGCATAAGGTTGTTTGTTTTGCTGAACCGGTGCTTGCCTATCTGTACTTTTTGGAATAACATTTTCATTCTGCTGTTTACCTGTTTGAGGTGTCCTGGGGTTTACCTTATCCATTGGCAAAGGCTCTTTGTTTCCAGCATTATTAATCTTTTCTTCATTACCTTTTTGAATACTTCTTTCGGTTATTGGTTTAACATCTTTTTTATCCGCAATTACAGCAGGCCTTACATCTGATTTAGCAGGTTTTGAAATTTCAGGGCGGAATATTTTCAGTTGATTATTTTCAAATGACTCACCTGGCTTGGAGCTTTCTTTCACTTCTGCAATTTTCACAGTAGTTCCTGTAGCCTTTTGTACATCATCTTTTCTTGGACCCGAAATAAATGTGTTGTTAGTCCTCTTATCTATATAGGTATTATTAATAACAGTAGAATTATCGATGTATTGCTGATTATTTTTCCTTGGTCCGTAATATCTATTAATATCATTTCTTCCCATGTGATGGTGATCCACAAAAATCCAATGATCATGAGGCGGGTGGTAACCTCCGCCTATTACAAAATCTATTGAAATGTTTGGCCCCAATGGAGACCATCCATAATAATCAGGACTTGTACTCCATACTACCCAAGCTGGGCCCCAAATATTATCCGGTATCCAAAACCAGCCGTAATAGTCATCATAACTCCATCGTCCATAATGAAAAGGCGCCCATCCCCAATTATAATTCGACACCCACGTCCATCCGTAATTTGTGTACACCCAATGCCCATTGCTTGCATAAGGAAAAAAATCCGGCCCTGCCATAGGAACCCATATATAACCATAGTTTGGATAATCCACCCATTGTCCATAAGGACTTAAATTATCATAAAAGACTTGAAAATTAACCATTCCCTGCGCGACAGTCTCCTTGGGGGTGAGAATTGAAAATATGTTCAGTGCAATGATTATTGAAAAATATTTAATACATGATTTCATTATTTCTTGATTTAAATTCAGGTACAAGTGTAACACTGAATTTGTCTTATCATTTGCTATATTCGTTGAGTAAGAATTTTAAGTGGTCAAAATAGGGAGTTTGTGGGTTATTCCAAAAAATCAATATTTCTCGAAAAAAATATCAATGTCGATTAGTTATTGTGCAGACAGCATATACCTTCTTTCA
>CAISYK010000616.1 GCA_903889605.1 uncultured Bacteroidota bacterium | reverse complement strand
TCTCTCCGGGGCCACCAACCCTGCCTCTTGTTGCCTGATTTGCTTTTTCTACTTCATCAATTGCCGATAATAATTTCGCATCACCGTCGGCATATTTCTTTGCTGCAGATAGAATGCAGGCCAGATCAAACCCCTCTTTGATTTTTTTAGTCCCCTGACCTTTGGGTGCGGGATCCTGTTTATAAGACTCATATTTCAGATCCTGGGTTTTGACGCTACTCATGATCTTAGCAGCTTCGATCAGCGCACCAGCAGAATAGGTTTTGTAGCCATATTTCGCTAATTGATACGCAAGCTGCAAATTTTCCAGATCCTCTGACGGTTTGTTCTTGCTTTCAACTTTTTTCTCCTGGGCCTGAGCCGTAAACAATAACGCTAATGATATTAGCACAAGCATTAATTTTTTCATAATTGCAGACTTTAGGTTGGTTTTTACGATTATTAAACGAACTTATATGTTAAATTTATGGTTTAATTTAGTGCAATATAACAAATTTGAACATAAAATTACAATAACCAAGTTCTTTACCCAAAAAAGTTGACAATCGTCAAATGAATTTTTCCTGGCTATTCTCAAGTTGGAGCATATTTCTTTGAAATCATCATGTCGAAACTCATTATGTATCAGTTTTGTAAGGTTGTTTTAGAACTTTATTTGTGTTTCATCTGATCATTATATGTTTTATTACTTTTCCAAAAGCTCAGATATTTCTTTAGCTGTATCATAGGTTCTTTCGTCATAAACACCAGGTTTCAAACTTATATTATGTCGATTGCCTGCAGTAAAGCCATCCTTAGTATACTGGCTTATAATAGAATATCTAATCTGTAAAATATCATTCGTTTTAAGGTTAGTGATTTGAGTACTGTTTAATGAATATATAACAGTTGAATGTCCGTCTGCATGATCCTTGTTTATTCGATTGCTAAGCGAAATAACACTACCATCATTCATATATATCAAAATCTTACCTCCAATGTTGAAATCTGAATATAGAGTCTCAGCTGAAAATATTAATATCCCCCCTGATGCTGATTTGGCAAAACATACAGATAATGTTGAATTAGGTAGCCAGCTTTCGTAAACACCAGCATTTAAAAAATTCCACCATTTGGTGGCAGAGTAACTTTTTGTGCCAATGTAGATAGTGTTTTGTGAGAATCCAAAAATTGTTAAAAACATGAAAATACAGAAAATAGATAATTTCGAAATAATTTTTGTTATTCCAATCATTTTACCTGGGCTTTCATTGTCCAAGGGATAAGTAGTAGCAGTATGTTTCCTGAATAATTTCTCTAAAATACTCATGACCGTTTTGTTTAAAGTGTTTGTTATTTAGTGCTTTCAAGAATACTTTGTTTCATTGAATTCATAAACATAATCCGATCCTGATTGAATGTTAATGGGCTTCTTACCCGGGCTATGCTTATCGTTTCATTATCAATATTCAACCCGTAAACACCATCCACTTCTTTAAATGGATACGGAAGATTAGCCTGTAGCAGTGTTATTATATCTGCAGGAACACCAATATCGCCATTGTTGGGAATCAGATTATAAATTGTAGTTACAATCTTGCCACTCCTTACCCCTACGATGATATCGCCAATATTTCGGTTGAAGAACTTATCTGTCTTTGGTTTCTTGTATTTATAGGTGCTGACTCCGGTTGCTGATGAAGTACCTAGATATTCAAAATCGGGTTGTTTCGGCTGCAGGCTATTACCAAGATCAAATCTCTGCGCAAACAGACCAAAAGAACTGCAGATGGCGAATAAAAATATTATATATGTTTTCATAATTAATTGGTTTTAGCTTTATTATTATCACTTCTGATTAAAAAAAAGGCGGGGAGAAACAGGAAAACTATGACGGCGAAAAGCGCACCGAGCGTTTCTGCAAAGTCCGAACCTAAATTAGGATAACGAGAGATTGAAATGATTCCAAGGATAATTAATCCGATACCAATTGCTGTTTTCATGACTTTATTTTTTAGGTTAAACATGTTATAAATGATTTGTTCATACCTCTTAATGTCATGATAAAAAAAAAGTAACCCGGTTTAGGTTACTTTCTTATAGAAATATCGTATCTAACTCAATAATAACACATTATTGTTATCATTGAGACGATTTTATTGTTTTTACAACTCGTTTAGTAATTTTTTGGCCTTTTCTGTGAATTCACTATTTGGCTTCTTTATAATTTCCTGCAGCAAAAACCTGGCCTTTTTCTTTTGTCCATTTTTTAAATAAGCGAGAGCCAAGTACCATTTAATAGCAGGATCCGTGGCTGCAACCATTTCATTATTTGAATGATCTAGGTTTTCCAGAAGCGTGATAGCCTGTTTTTTACTTCCCTTTTTCAGTTCAACAAGGGCATTGAAAAACATTGAATCTGCCTTGGTTAATGATACGATTTCTCCACCTCTTGATGGGAGAGGCGTATAAGTGTAGGCCACATAATACCGGTCGGCAAGCTTTACACAATTATTTAAATATGTCAGATAGAATACTCCTAACAAAGAAGCTGCCACTGCAAATGAACCTATTGAAATGACCAGTTGTCGGATTCTTACTTGTTTATGAAGCTGTCTTTCTTCAATTTCAATTATTTTCCCCAGGCGCTCATTTCTTACAGCACGGATTATTGATCGCTGTAACTCCACTTCCGTTAACAATTCCGGATCGCTTTTCAAGCGTTCATTAAAAGACTCGTTCTCCTCAACGGTCATTGTTCCCTCCAGGTAACGATCAATTTCTTGCTCCAATATCGTATTATCTTCCATTTCAGGCTTTAGCTTTGATATACTATTTTGCCACTTAGCTCAATTTTCAGTCTTTGAATACAC
>CAISYK010000615.1 GCA_903889605.1 uncultured Bacteroidota bacterium | reverse complement strand
TTACTTTTTTAATAATATTTTGATCCGTAAAATACAAATTTCCAATTCCATCAAAACAAATTCCTGAAATGACCTATTCAAAGCTTGAATACGACTTTTTTTCAACTAAAGAATTAAACTGGGTTGGAAAACCATCATCAATGGTCATTCAAAATTTCATGAATGAAGAGTATGATTTATTAATAGATCTGAATATTAATGATCTCTTTCCGTTGAAATATATTTCAGCCTTATCTAAGGCCAGTTTTAAGGTTGGCAAATACAATGAAAAGGAGCTGGATATATATGATATGATGATTGATTCGGATAACACAAAAACGTTGAAATATTTTTTGCGTCAGGTTGATGTTTATATCACAATGCTTAATAAAGTAGAAACTAGTTTGAATTAAAAGGAGCCTTAGTGGGAACGGTTCTAGCAGAGTTCCGCAAATTAAAGCGGAGATTTTCGCAGATTAATTTAGAAATAAAATATAATATATAACATAGAGATCAGCGGAACTTTGCGGAAAAATCTGCGTTGCTCTGCGAGAAAAAAATACAGGCTTATGAACTTCATTTTATTTGACGACAATTCCCGCAGTAATCTATTACCGCTCACATTCACCCGCCCTGTGGCTGATATAAGGATTGGCATCTTGACAATTCGTGAAAAATGGGAGAAATATTTTAAAGCTAAAACATCTTCTAAAACGGAAAACTATTTAAGCAAAAAATTTCCTGCCGAATTTGCAATTGATGCTGATAATGTTTGGATTAATGGTTCCTATTGTCCGAATGCTAAGTTAATCGAAGAAATAAAGTCATTAAAACCTATGGAGGCTTTGTTAGACTCTGGTATTGTTGCAGCTGCAAATTCAGGGGATTTAAAAAATTTCGAAATTTCTTCAATTGTAGAATTTACAAAATATGAATCCCATGCAAAAGCAATGCATGTTGAAAATTTATGGGATATTTTTGCAAAAAACGGAGAAGCTATCACAGATGATTTTGAATTGCTTACCGCTGGCCGCAAATCACTTGCATTAAGTTCTACTAACCAAGTGTTTGGTGTTGAAAACATTTTTGTTGAAGAAGGGGCAAAAGTAGAATGTGCTGTTTTAAATGCTTCCATGGGACCTATTTATATTGGTAAAGATTCTGAAATTATGGAAGGCTCTGTAATCCGCGGACCATTTGCTTTGTGCGAACATTCAACTTTAAAGATAGCTGCAAAAATATACGGGCCGACTACAATCGGCCCTCATTGCAAGGTAGGCGGGGAGATTAATAATTCGGTTATATTCGGCTTTTCAAATAAGGCGCATGATGGTTTCCTTGGAAACTCTATATTAGGCGAATGGTGCAATATTGGCGCTGACACTAATAATTCAAATCTGAAAAATAATTATGCCGAAGTAAAGCTTTGGAATTATGAAAAAGAAAATTTTGTAAATACAGGTTTAACTTTCTGCGGACTTATTATGGCGGATCATAGTAAATGCGGCATAAACACTATGTTTAATACAGGCACAGTTGTGGGTGTTAATGCAAATATTTTTGGTGCTGGCTTTCCCGCAAATTTTATTCCATCCTTTTCATGGGGCGGGGCATCAGGTTTTTCTATTTATAAATTAAAAGAGGCTTTTGCAGTTGCCTCGCGTGTATTTGAACGAAGAGGTATGGTTTTTAATGAAATGGAGCAGGATATCTTAACTCATATTTTTGAATTAACAGAAAAAAAATAAGCGAAATTCAGAAAAAAATAGTACGCTGATGGCGCTGATTTTTATGGTTAAGTAAGATTTTTATTCTTATTTGCTTTACCAGTGTACATGATAACAATCAGCGTTATCAGAATTCTATAAATAAAGTGAGTTTATTTATTTCTATCCAATTCTAATAATACAGAAAAATAAGCCATCCTTCCGATTCTTGGACCACCGTAGACCTGGAACATTTTATTGTTCAGCAGATTGGATGCACCCAATTTGAATGTAGTATGGATCCTTGGTACGAATTTGCTTACTTGCGCATCTAACATATCATAAGTTGGGACTTTGCCGGTAAATTGCGGAGAGCCTTCATACATGAAGCCTTCAACCCATTTATAGTTAATGCTGAATCCAAAATTATTAATTGGAATAGGATTGGCATTTTTAAATATTTTTGAAAATAATGTAAAATAAGTATTTATTTCTCTTCCGCTGATTCCTATATTGAATTTATCTTTTGGAGTATTGAATGCCGGAATAATAGGATCCTCAGCACTTTTCTTTTTTAATTCGTTCCATGAATAATTACCTGTTATAGAAAAGAATTTAGGAAAAAAATATGTTAAACCGGCTGAGGCTCCTTGTGTAATTACTGTTGCATCTGAGTTGGCAGCCACCCTATAAAAT
>CAISYK010000614.1 GCA_903889605.1 uncultured Bacteroidota bacterium | reverse complement strand
TTACAATAAATGTTTCAGAATGAGTTCCTGCTTTATCAGTCCCCGCGGATAAAGGGGAGGAAGGCAGCATAATTTTCACAAAATAAATCCCTTTCGGATGCCTGCTTAAATCAATTGATAATGATTGGTTTCTGATATTTGATCTTTCAAAAACTATTTCCCCCAGTATGTTCATTATACTTATATTTTCTATATGTGTAAGGCATTCCGGGCAATCTGCAATCTGCAGGGTAAATTTTCCATCATTAGGGTTTGGATAAATCTGCAGTTTGTAATCCGACAGCTGAAGTTCATTTATGCCGGCAGTCGAGCTGATAACCACTATTGAAGTTGATGAAGAAGAAGTACAATTACTATTATAAGCAGTGAGAATTACCGTATATGTCCCTTCTGTGGAATAAACGTGCGTCGGGCTTTGTTCAGTGGAAGATGAGCCGTCACCAAAATTCCAAAGCCATGCATTTGAATTGTTGGTTGTATTTGTAAATGTCGCCATTCCTAAACCATTTAGATAAACCGTATCATCAGAGGAGGTGAAAGAAGCCGTCATCCCTAGTGTAGTACAATTGTTCTGAATGGTAATAAAAGATGTAATAGTGTCGGAACATGTAGTGTTATTTACGATGAGAAAAACAGCATATTGTCCTGCCTCAGAATACGTATGAGTAGTGTTTTGAGTGATGCTGTTAGATGAACCGTCGCCAAAACTCCAGTTCCAAACTGTAGGTAACGGGACCGAATTGTCAGTAAAAGAAACTGCAGCACCTACTGTCCCTGATGCAGGAAAGTTGAAAGCTGCTGTCAGGGCAGGAAGTATATTAAGTGTTACACTATCAACTGCAGAACATCCGGCAGGACTTGTTACAGTTACACTATAGGCTCCTGCTGAAGTAGTTTGTAAGGTTTGTGTATTACCTCCGGTTAGGAAACCATTCAATTGCCAGCTATAAGTTGATCCGGGATTCCCTCCGTTCAAGATTGGGTGCCATTCATTAGAGCAAATGGTATAATTATTTCCAAGTTCAATTACAGGGTCTTTTACTACAAGCTGCAAAGTATCTTTCCCGATACAGCCTGTAGCACTGGTAACTGTAACCATATATGTGCCTGGACTGATGGTTTGAAGTGTTTGGGAATTCATCCCAACAGGGTTTGCATTCATTGTCCAAAGATAGGTCTGCATTCCGCTCATACCGGCATCTAAAACCGGTAATGTGCCGTCTGTACAAATAATAATATCGGCACCCAGGCTAATCGGGAGTTTTGTATAAATAGCCAAATTCATTACATCGTCGCTGGAACAACTTCCATAACTTACGTTTACAGAATATGCTCCTGCCAAAACAGTTTGAAGGGTTTGCGTATTACCCCCAATTACTGTTCCGTTGTATTTCCATTGATAAACAGCTCCTGGGTTTCCTGCATCAAGCAATGGTTTTTGGTCGGTGAAGCACATGGTTGTATCAGATCCTATATTGACTATCGGAGCGGAAATAACGTCAATTTCTTTTGTCATTACCGATATTCCGCAGCAGCTTGTTGTTGTAAGAGTAATTGCATGTATGCCTGCAGAAGCAAAAGTTACATTGCCGGGACTTTGAACCGCCGATGAAGAAATGGACCCGCCAGGGATGCTCCAGCTGTATGTATTTGCAGTTCCGGTAGTAAAAACATTTACAGCATCGCCTATACAAACCACTTCTTTGGAAGTAGAAACTGCTGGAGGAGCAAAATCAGTAGGGATATTTATATAATTTGCCAGTGGATAAGGTACACCATCAATTATGAGAGTAATACTTCTGAAACCAGGCATTCCGCTGTCATATTGTACGGTAACATTTGCGCCTGATGCAGTGGCAGGATTTGCTCCTACTCCAAAAACCCAGTCAATATTACCTGTTGCGGTTGTTGAAAAAGCAACATTAGAATTTGAGCATCCGGAAAAAGCAGCTGTAATAGTTGGTTCGAAAGGGTTATACATATTTGACAGCATCACCTGATCCTGACCAGGCTGCTGGTATAATGGAATACTTACACCATCTGAACCTTTTCCACCGTTTCCGCCTTGACCGCCTTGCCCGCCTTGTCCCCCTGGTCCGCCTTCACCGGTTTGACAACTGTGTATTCCTGTAGAATCATTCATTAAATTACCTCCAAGTCCGCCAGCTCCGCCAATTCCGCCAGCTCCGCCAATTCCGCCAGCTCCGCCTTGACCGCCGAGTCCAGGACTCAAAGAACAATCCCTGACCACGCCGTTAATTCCATTAGCCCAAATGTAAAGTGCAAAAGAACTGCCTGCACCTGTACCGCCAAAAGCTGTAAATCCGCCTTGTCCGCCTTCACCGCCGCCACCGCCGCCACCGCCGGAACCAGAAACATAAGTGACAGTATCTCCATTGATTGGGTTTATCGCAGCTGGCTGGCAGCCTTTTGCTCCTCCTCCTCCTCCTCCTCCTCCTCCTCCGCCATTTTTCCCCTGCAATCCAATAGTGCCGGTACCAGGAATAAAATAACCGCCAGTATAAGAATGTGTTCCTTGTATTCCGCTTAGTCCCGGAAGTCCGTCTATTCCAACCTCACCAGCTTTGCCGTAGTTCTGGCTTGGATCTGATAAACACTGCTGATAATATTGTACCTGGCAAAGTCCGGCACCCCCAATGCCTCCTGGAACTCCGCCATATCCAAGCCCGAAAGAACCAGGCAGTCCATCGTTAGTATAATCACTTAATGGTTTGTTATAGTAATAACCGAATATAGTATCAATAACAAATCCGCCTCTTTCGGCTCCTACACCGCCATTACCGCCAGCATAGCTTCCTGGAAACGAGCAGCAGGCGGCAAGACCTCCAAGCCGGCAGCAATTTCCTGGCTCCTGTCCTGGTTCACCAACAAGTCCGCTTGTTCCTGTAAGACCAGGTACTCCAGCTGCCCCCGGTAAACCGTCGGAGCCGTTTCCTGCATTTACTTTGCATCGTGAAATAACATAGTTTGTACAATTATTTATGTAAATTCCATATACTGAAACTCCATCACCGGATGCATCCGCAACATTGACAGAAATATCTAATAAACGAAAGCCGGTAACACCGGTGCAGGATAAACCTATAAGCCGGTTTGGATTGGTAAGGATATTTGAATTGTCACGGTTAATTATTGTAAGCGCTGCATTGCTTTTTACCCAGGTAGAAGAATTATAACCTCCTTCAATAGTAACATTGCTGGGAATACTGAGCGCAGCACTAAGACTATACGTCCCAGCTGACATCCTGATAATTTTATTTGCAGCGCTGACAAGGGAGAGCCCGTAAGAAAGATTGGCAGGTAATGCTTTTGTGCCTGCAGTTCCGCTGGAAGCCCCGCTTGGACTAATATAAATATAACCGCACTCCTGAGCAGAAACACCAAGAATGGTGAAAGCGAAAATAAAAAACAAAGCACTAAAGCCACACTAGCATTGTAAAGTCGCTTAAAAAAGAAATATAAAGGAAAAAGTGTAGCACTACTAAAAAGAAT